>JAMOAD010000346.1 GCA_023621955.1 Acidobacteriota bacterium | reverse complement strand
AGCCGAAAGAACCGGGGGGTATAACCGTGAACGCCGTTCTTCTCGCCCGTCTGCAGTTTGCCTTGACGGCAGGTTTCCACTTTCTCTACCCTCCCACTACACTCGGGCTGAGCCTGGTGATCCTTATGGTTGAAACTCTCTCCTTGAGAGGCCGCCGGGAGGAGTATAGGGAGTTGAACGCCTTCCTGGTCAAACTTCTCGGGGCGCTCTTCGTGGTCGGAACCGCTACGGGGATCACTCTGGAGTTTGCCTTCGGGACCAATTGGGCCGAGTACTCCCGAACGGTGGGAAACCTTTTCGGTCCCTTCCTGGCGGCCGAAGGGATCTTCGCCTTCTTCCTGGAATCGGTCTTCCTCGGCGTCCTCCTCTTCGGGCGAAGCCGAGTCTCCGCCAGGGGGTACTGGTGGTCCACTCTCTTCCTCTTTCTGGGATCCCACCTGTCGGCTCTCTGGATACTCGTGGCGAACTCCTGGATGCAGACCCCCAGCGGGTACAGGATGGAGGGGAAGATCGCCGTTCTGGAAGACTTTTGGGAGGCCCTCTTCAACCCCTCCACTCTGATCCGGTTCGCCCATACCCTCTCGGCCTCCTGGGTGACCGGTTCTCTGGTCTGTGCGGCCATCGGCGCCTGGTTGATCCTGAAGGGGAGCAGGAAGGATCATGGCAAGAGGCTCCTGAGAATCTCCCTCTTCCTCTTCGCCTTCTCCGGAGTTCTGCAACTCTTCCTCGGCCACGGTCACTCCGTGCAGGTAGCCAGGACTCAACCCGAGAAGATGGCCGCCTTCGAAGGGCTCTGGGAGACCCAACGGGGAGCCCCCCTCTCACTCTTCGGGATTCCCGATCAGAGGGGGGAGAAGACCCGACTCTCCTTGGGGGTTCCCAACATGCTCAGCCTTCTGACAACCGGCGACCCCGAGGCCGAAGTCAAAGGGCTCAAGGAGTATCCCAGAGAGGACCGGCCTCCGGTTTTCCTCTCCTTCGCCGCCTACCACGTGATGATCGGTTTGGGCTCCCTCTTCTTCCTGGGGGCTCTCTTCGCCCTCTACTTCCTCAAGGTGAAGGGGGAGGAGTACCCTTCTTGGTTTCTCAAGGCCCTCCTCTTCTCGGTTCCTCTCCCCTACATCGCCAACGAGGCCGGGTGGGTGGCCGCAGAGGTGGGACGGCAACCCTGGGTGATCTACCACGTGTTGAGAACCTCACAGGCCGCTTCGGTCAACGTTCCGGCCTGGCAGGTACTCCTGACCCTCTCCCTCTTCACACTCCTCTACCTCTTCCTCTTCGTGATCTTCCTCAAGGTCACTTTCGGCATCGTTCTCCGCTTCTCCCGTGGCGAGGGCCAAGGGGAAGGGTATTGAGGGGAGGCGACCGATGTGGGAGATAACTTGGTTCATCCTGATCGGAGTCTTCTTCGCCGGGTACTCGGTCCTCGATGGCTTTGACCTTGGCATAGGGCTCCTTTGGCCCCTTCTCTCCCGGGAGGGGGAGGAGAGAGACCTCCTCTTCTCAACGGTGGAGCCCTTCTGGGATGGGAACGAGGTCTGGCTCATCACCGGAGGCGCGGCGCTCTTTGCGGCCTTTCCCCACGCCTATGCCACGGTCTTCAGCGGGTTCTACCTCGTCCTGATGGTTCTTCTCTTCGCCCTGATCTTCAGGGCGGTTTCCCTCGAATTTCGCAGGTACGATGCCCGACGACGCTCCTTCTGGGAAAAGACCTTTTGGCTGGGTAGCTTTCTTCCGGCGCTCCTCTTCGGCGTCGCTTTGGGAAACGTCGTCCAAGGTGTTCCCCTGGACGAGGGGATGAACTACGTCGGTTCCCTCCTCACTCTCCTTCGGCCCTATCCTCTGACGGTCGGCTTGCTTGGACTGCTCCTCTTCTTGATCCAAGGGGCCACCTACGCACAACTCAAGTGTCCCGGCGAGCTTGGCAGAAGAGGGCAAAGGTTGGCCCTTGCCCTTGTCCGTCTCTTCCCTCTCTTCCTCCTCCCCCCCCTTCTTCTCTCCCTGACGGCCTTCCCTTGGGCCAAGGAGAAGGTCCTCCCCTGGCTCTTCACCCTTCTGAGCGGAGGAACCTGGCTCCTTCTCCTCAAGGCTCTGAAGAGGCGAAAGGAGGGCATCTCCTTCCTCCTCTCCTCCCTCCTCTTCCTGGAGATGTGGGGAACCGTCGGCTCTCTCCACTTCCCCTACCTGGTGAGATCCACAGGAGACTCCAGCCTCTCCCTGACGGTCTGGAATGCGGCTTCCCAGGAGCCGACCCTTCGGATCATGTTCTTGATAGCCCTCCTGGGCATGCCCCTGGTTATCGTTTATACCCTCTGGGCCTATAGAGTCTTTCTTGGAAAGTTTCAAGGGACCAAAAAAAATCACTAAGGAGATAGATTATGAAAAACTATGTTTGTACCGTTTGCGGCTACATCTACGACCCTGAAAAGGGGGATCCCGACGCCGGAATCGAGCCGGGAACTCCTTTCGATAAGCTCCCCGAAAGCTGGGTTTGTCCCCTCTGCGGCGTCGGTAAGGAGAGCTTCGAGGAGGAGAAGTGATGGGGGGGAGGGTCATCAGAGAGAACCTCTTCTTCGTCGGATCGGTGCATTGGGACAGGCGCCTCTTCGACGAACTGATTCCAACTCCCGAGGGGACCTCCTATAACGCGTACCTGCTCAAAGACGAGAAGGCTACGGTGCTCATCGACGCCGTAGACCCCTCCAAGGCCGGTGAGTTGTACGAAAACCTGCGGGAGGCGGGGGTCGAGAGGATCGACTACATCGTTTGCCAACATGTCGAGCAGGACCACTCGGGGGCCATCGCCGAGGTGGCCGAGCGCTACCCCGAAGCGGTGATTCTGGCCCATCCCAAGGCTAAGGAGCTGATTGGGACTCACCTGCACATCCCGGAGGAGAGAATCCGAACCGTTGGGGATAACGAAGTCGTGAAGGTCGGGAACTTTACCCTGACCTTTCTCCATACCCCCTGGGTTCATTGGCCGGAAACGGTCTGTACCTTCTGGCAGGAAGGGAAGGTCCTCTTCACCTGTGATTTTTTCGGTTCCCATTTCTCCCAAAGCGGACTCTTCGCCGACACCTCGGATCCCCGGCTCCCTCTGGGTGCCAAGAGGTACTACGGAGAGATCATGATGCCTTTCCGGGCTCAGGTGGCCAGCAACCTCAGGAAGGTGGAAGGGCTGGGGGCGGAGATCATCGCTCCTTCCCACGGTCCCCTCTACGACAGGCCTTCCTTTATCTTTGAGCTTTACAGGGATTGGAGCGGCGAAGGGGTCAAGAACCTGGTGCTAGTTCCCTACATCTCCATGCATGGGAGCACCCTCAGGATGGTGGAACACTTCGCGCAGGCTTTAAACGCTCAGGGCGTGGAGTACAGGCTCTTTAACCTCTCCGTCACAGACCTCGGGGAGTTGGCCATGAGCTTGGTGGACGCCGCCACAGTGGTCCTCGGGACACCGACCGTCTTGGCCGGTCCTCATCCGTTGGTCCAATCCGCCGCGTACCTGGCGTCGGCCCTACGCCCTAAGGTTAAGTTCCTCTCCGTTATCGGTTCCTACGGGTGGGGCGGGAGGACCCTGGAGATTCTCCAGGGGGTCTTGGCGCCGCTGAGGAACGCCGAAATACTACCGCCGGTCATCATTAAAGGGGCGCCCCGGACGGCGGACTTCAACGCTCTCGATGAGCTCGCCCGGAACATAGCGCAGAAGCATCGAGAGATTTCAACGGTCTCTTAAGGAGGAGAAATGAACTACGGAGAACTCTATCAAACAGCCGATTGGAAGAAGGAGAAACACGCTCCGGTCTTGGAGATTCTCGAGAAAGGGGAGTTTTTCAAGGTCAGTGTCTCTGTGGGAAGGGAGATACCCCACCCCAATACGACAGAGCACCATATTCAATGGATCGAGGTGACCTTTTTGCCGGAGGGTGAGAAGTTCCCGCTCCAGGTGGGGCGGTTTGAGTTTACTGCCCACGGCGCCTCTGCCCAGGGGCCCAACACGAGCACCGTCTACTCCAAACCGGATGTCCGATTCTCGTTCAAGACCGAAAAGTCCGGGACCCTCTTCGCCACATCTTACTGTAACATCCACGGGCTCTGGGTCGGATCGGCGGAGCTGAAAGTCTAAGGAGGAGAGCATGGATCTCAGTCGATACAGCCTGCAAGACCTTGTGGTGACAGCGCTCAAGAGTGAATGGGAGAGCCGCGAGGTCTATACTCAGGCGGCCGAAATGGTTGAAAACGCGCTTCTGAAAGACCGGCTGCGTTTTCTCGCCCAGGAGGAGGACAAGCACCGTCTCTTCTTCGAAAAATTGTATAGAAAGCTCTTTGTCGGGCAAGAGCTTCACCTTCCCGAGAAGAGCCCGGTTCCCCTGCCGGAGATCGCCTTTCAGGAGAGCTCCGTAAGGTTGAGCACTCTCTTCACGTCGGCCATGACCGCCGAGAAGGCGGCGGAGGAGTTCTACCACGCTATGGCCAAGCTCTTTACCGCCGGTTCGGAGGAGCAAAAGACTCTGGATTACTTTGCCTCCATGGAAAAAGGCCATTACAGGCTCTTGGAGGTGGAGAGGGACGAGGCGGAGAGGGCGGAGGATTACGAAATCGAATGGCCTATGATCCATGTAGGTCCGTAAAAAAGGAGGATAGAGGATGAAATCGTTGAAGAACACCAAGACAGCGGAAAACCTTATGAAGGCTTTTGCCGGGGAGTCTCAGGCCCGGAACAGATACACTTTCTACGCTTCTGTCGCCAGGAAGGAGGGGCTCAGGCAGATCGAAGCCCTCTTCTTAGAGACGGCGGAAAATGAGATGGAGCACGCGAAGCTCTTCTTTAAATACCTTCTTCCGGAGCTTCAGGGGCAGATGGTGAAGATTGAGGCCGATTACCCCGCGGCCTTGGCCGACACGGCCTCCAACCTGGAAGCCGCCGCCGGAGGAGAGCACGAGGAGTGGAATGACCTTTACCCGGCCTTCGCCAAGGTCGCCGACGACGAAGGGTTTCCGGAGATCGCCCGAACCTTCAGGGCCGTAGCCCTTGTCGAGGCAAAGCACGAGGCCCGTTACAGTAAGCTTCTCTCCAACATCAGAGAGAAGAAGGTCTTCCGGAGAGAAGAGAAACGCCTCTGGAAATGCCGTAACTGCGGCTATATCCTGGAGGCGAAAGAGGCTCCCGCGGAGTGCCCGGTTTGCAAGCATCCTCAGGAGTACTTTGAGCTCTTCTGTGAGAATTACTAAGAACTTGATCGAGGAGGGACCGGGATTCGCTCCCGGTCCCTCCTGTTCTTTTCGGGGGGGGATGCCGGCTTAAGAGGCGGGCCTCTCTTCAGGCGCACTCTCCGTCTTTGCCGGAAGCGCGTCCTCGGGAGCCGGAGTTGCCGGGGCAGGCGTCTCTGTCCATCCGTCGATCTTCTGGGCAATCGGCCATGTTCCCAAGGAGTAGAAAGCGGAGCCCCGCATACGGACGAAGACTTCCGCCTCCATCTTCTGCCACTGGGCCTTGTTCTTCAGGTAGGAGTCCGGGGAGCTCCCCTTGTAGCCGTGGAGGGAGAGAATGTTCAGGGGGGCGCTCATCGCTCCGGGGAAAATATCCTCGGGAGGGTAGGGGCTCCAGTTCGAATCGAAGGCCTGCCTATCGCCGACGAGGCGGAAAGTGACGGTGAAGTAGAGAGAGCCCTTCGAGATGGCCTCCGTGCTCTTGTTCTTCACCCGAAAGGTGATCCGCGGAACGATCTTCGAGGAGGTCAACATCCTGTCGGTGATGGTCCAGCCGGTGTCGACGCCCTCCAGAGAGAGGGTCGCCAGGACCTTCTGCCGGGAAGGGGCTTTGCAGGATGTGAGGAGAAAAAGCACCAGGAGGGAAACCAGGAGAAGGGAGAGGATTTTCTTCATGACGGGCTCCTTTTATGCGCCATACTTTTTCAGCTTCAGAGCGTTGGCCATAAGGAAGGGGAGGATGTCCACGGAGGGGAAGATCCCGAGGATCCCCTTGGCGCACTCACGCTCTGTGAAGCGCTGGCAAGCCCCGGCGAAGACATAGGGGGAGAAGAGGAGAAAGGGGTTTGGATGCCAGGAGTGGCCCTTCATTCGGCAGGGAGTGGAGTGATCACCGGTGATGGCGAAGACATCGGGTTTGAGGGAGAGAATCTCCGGGATCAGACAGTCCACCTTCTCGATGACGCTCTTCTTGTTCTCGAAGTTCCCGTCCTCCCCGTAGGAGTCGGTTTTCTTAACGTGAATAAAGAAATAGTCGTACCGGTCCCACTCGCGGCGCAGTGTGGCCATCTCGTCTTCAACCTCCGGTCCCGTAGGGAGGACGGTCATGCCTACGAGCTTGGCTAGACCCCTGTACATGGGATAGTTGGCGATCGCCGCCGGGCGCAGTTGAAAGAGGTCGGCCATGGAAGGGATGCGGGGGGGGAGGGTGAAGCCCCTCAGGAGAACGCCGTTGGCGGGGTGGGAGTCTTTGAGAACCTCCCGGACTCTCTCCATGAAGCTCTTCACGATTCGGGCGGTGAAGAGAGTGTGCTCGTCCTGTTCGAGGGGTTCGGCATAGCGGACCTTTTCCCCTTCCACCTGAGGGTCGGCGTCGCCGAGACGGTCGGAGAGCTTGGGGTGGGTGAGCTTGAGGACGAAACGGTGCTCTTTCCCGGAAGTGAGCTCTACGCCCACTCCGTCGATCTCCCGGATCTTCTCCTTCAAGAGGGAGATGAGTTGGCCGTTGGTCTCTGTCGAGATCCTTCCGGCCCTTCGGTCCGTAACGACATCCCCCTGGAGGGAACAGAAGTTGCCTCGGGCGGTCATGTCCTGGGGGCCGACGGAGACATCCAACCCTAAGGCCTCCAAGATTCCTCTCCCGACGTTGTACTTGATCGGGTCGTACCCGAAGAGGGAGAAGTGGGCGGGGCCGCTGCCGGGAGTGATCCCAGGGAGGACAGGGACCGTCAGCCCGCAGGATGACCGCTGGGCCAAGAGGTCCAGGTTATGGGTGTGAGCGGCTTCGAGTGCGGTCTTTCCCTCCTTGTTGGGGATTCCTCCGACTCCGTCCATCACGAGAAGGACGATGCGCCGGTCGTTTTTTTGGGCAAGAGAAGAGTAGATCTGTTCACGGTCCATGTTCACCTCCAAGGCCTTCATTATGGCTTCATTCCGGGGAGGTGTCAAGAAAAACGCCCGTTTTTTTCGACATTATCAAAAATAATGCCGCACCCTTGATCGCGCACAGGTGATTATCAACGGGAAAAGGCTTGACAGCTGATGGGAAGAGGGGTGAATCTCTCGAGAAAATAGGGAAAAAGGCCGCTTTTTTATTGACACACATCCGGGATGGTTTTATACTCTCTCGTACTTCACAATCCCCCTTAAGGAGGTCTCAATGGAAATTGAAGAGTATTACTCTCGGGAAGAGTGGATGCGGTTTAAGGCAAAGGCCGACCAGGTAGAGACTCCCTCCCTGATCGTCAGCCTTGGAATCATCCGCAGGAGGTTCGAAGAACTCCTTACATTCTTCCCCTATGCCAAGATTTACTACGCGGTGAAGGCAAACCCGGCCAAAGAGATTATCGAACTTCTCAGAGACCTGGGATCATACTTCGACATCGCTTCCATCTTTGAACTCGACAAGGTTCTCTCCCTGGGTGTCTCCCCGGACAGAATCAGCTTCGGAAACACGATCAAGAAAGAAAAACACATTAAATACGCTTACGATAAAGGCGTCAGACTCTTCGTTACGGACAGTAAGCCTGACCTTCACAAGGTGGCCCGTTCCGCGCCCGGTGCGGATGTCTTCGTCCGGCTGATCGTCGACGGATCGGAAACCGCCGATTGGCCGCTCTCTTTCAAGTTCGGATGCCACCCCGACATGGCCTATGACATCATCGTAGAGGCCAAGAAGCTGGGCCTCAACCCGATCGGGCTCTCCTTCCACGTTGGTTCCCAGCAACGGGACATCGGTCAGTGGGACGATGCCCTGACCAAAGCCAAGTACCTCTTCGACCTGCTGGAAGGGGAAGAGAAGATTAAGCTGAAGATGATCAACCTTGGGGGAGGTTTTCCGGCCCATTACATCCAGAAGACCAACGAGACCAAGGAGTATGCCTCAGAGATCAGCCGTTACCTCCACGACAACTTCGGCGATGATGTTCCCCAGATCATGCTGGAGCCTGGGCGTTCCTTGGTTGGAGATTCCGGTATCCTTACCACCGAGGTTGTTTTGGTGGCCCGCAAGAGCAATTCCAACCTCACTAGATGGGTCTATATCGATGCCGGAAAGTTCGGCGGTCTCATCGAAACCATCGACGAATCGATCAAATATCCGATCCATGTGGAGCGCGACGGCAAACGGGAGCAGGTTGTCCTTGCCGGTCCCACCTGCGACAGCATGGACATCCTCTACGAAAACAACAAGTATGAACTGCCTGTGAACCTCGAAATGGGCGACCGACTCTACTTCCTCACCACAGGAGCCTACACGGCCTCCTACAGCTCCGTAGAGTTCAACGGGTTTCCCCCTCTGAAGGTACACTTCATAGAGTGAGAAGGGGCGAAGGGCCGATCCGAAGGATCGGCCCTTCCTTCTTCAGAGTCTTACCGGAGCATCTCCCTCTTCTTAAAGGCCGTAGAAGCTTCGGATACCCTCTACCGTATAGCGCACTTCCTCTTCCTTCATGTGGGGGTACATGGGAAGCGTGAGAATCTCCTTGGCCACTCTTTCGCAGACCGGGAGGGACCCCTCTTTGTAACCGAGGTTGGCCAGGGCGGGTTGAAGGTGGGAGGGAATCGGGTAGTGAACGCCGACTCCGATTCCCAGCGCTTTCAGGTGATCGGCCAGCTGGTCTCTCCGGGGTCCTCTGACGACGTAGAGGTGAAAGACCGACTCCCGCCCAGAAAGGTTCTGGGGAAGGGTCAGGGGAGTTCCTTCAAGAAGGGTGGTGTAGAGGGAAGCAATCTCCTGTCTCTTCCGGTTCCAACCCTCAAGCTTCCTCAACTTGAGCCTGAGGACAACCGCTTGGAGCTCATCGAGGCGGGCGTTGTACCCGAGACATTGGTGGGTATAACGGCCGGTCTGGCCGTGCATCCTGAGCTTCTTCACCTCTTCGGTGACCTTCTCGTCGTTGGAGAGAACGATTCCCCCCTCTCCCAAGGCGCTCAAATTCTTTGAGAAGTAGAAGCTAAAAGCCGAAGCATCGCCGATGGATCCGACGGTCTTTCCTTGAAACTTGGCTCCATGGGCCTGGGCGCAATCTTCCAGGATCAGGAGGTTGTTCTCTTTGGCGATCTTTCCTAGCCTTTCCATGTCGCAGGGAAGTCCGTAGAGGTGTACCGGAAGGAGGGCCTTGAGAATCTTTCCCGTTCTCTTGTCCCGGAGGTGCTTGCCCTCGGTGACGCAGTTGGCTCGGATGTAGGCCTCAACCTTGTCGGGGTCCATGGTGTAGGAGGGTTCGTCTATATCCACCATGACCGGAAGGGCGCCGGCCAGGAGAACCGATTCCGGGGTGGCGAAGAAGGTGTAGGACACTGTGATGACTTCATCGTCGGGGCCGATTCCCAGCGCCTTGAGGGCCAGCAGGAGGGCGCCGGTTCCGGAATCCACGGCGGCTCCATAGGAAGCACCGCAGAAGGAAGCGAACTCTTTTTCGAAGGCTTGCATGTTGGGCCCTAACATTAGATGCATCGAATCAAAGACCTTCTCCCACTCCTTCCAGAGCTCTTCCTTTATCTCATCGTACTGGGCTCGGATGTTGACCATAGGAACGTTCATCATGGACCTCCTCTCTCAATTTGTCTGTGATTTTACCACGGCGGGAGAGAGAAAAAAAAGGCGGAAGGGATATCGAATCCCTTCCGCCTGAATGGAGTCTATAGGGGAAATTAAGAAGCGAGAACGGCGAGGGTCTTAACGAGGAGATCCCAGAAGCGGGAGACCGTTTCGGTTTTAACCCTCTCCTCCGGGGAGTGGGGGTGCTGGAGATCGGGCCCGAAAGAGATCATGTCCAACCCGGGGAGCTTCTCCCCGATGATCCCTGTCTCCAAACCGGCGTGGATGGCTGCCGCTTGGGGCTCTTTGCCGTACAGCTCACGGTAGATCTTCTTCATCGTTCCCAGAAGGGGGGAGTGGACGTTGGGGGCCCATCCCGGGTAGGGATCGGGCTGGTTGACAGAGGCGCCGAGCAATTCCGTCACCGCTTTCACGGAAGAGAGATAGGAGCGGAGGAGGGAGTTGACGGAGCTACGGATGTTTGTTTCCACCATGATGGAGTCTTCGGCGGTGGCCACGACGGCGAGGTTCGTGGAGCTCTCCACCAGTCCGGCGACGCTTTGGCTCATTCCCAAGACGCCGTGAGGGAGGACCATGAGGAGGCGGATGATCTTCTCGGTCGTCTCCAACGAGAGGGCCTTGGCTTCGGTGCAACCTTTCTCGACAGTGACTTTCAAGCCCGGCTCCGTCTCTTTAAGCTCGGCTTTAACGGTCTTCGCGATATTCTCGACGATTTCCTGCATCTGATGGACCTGGTCGGCGGGAAGGGCGATCTGAGCCCAGGCCTCTCTGGGAATGGCGTTCCGTTTGCTTCCTCCGGCCAGGGAGAGAAGCTGAAAAACGATCCCTTTCTCAAGGATGGCGTAGAGGGAGCGGGCGAGAATCTTGATGGCGCTTCCCCGTCCAAGGTTGATGTCCATTCCCGAATGGCCGCCCTTCAACCCGCCGATCTTGATGGTGAACTTTTCGCCGTGACGGATCCCTTCCTTCGGGGCGGGGAGGGTAATCACGGAATCTCCTCCTCCGGCGCAGCCGATGAAGAAGACTCCCTCTTCCTCGCTGTCCAGGTTGAGAAGATACTTTCCTCTCAGATGTTCAGTCTTGAGGCTCTGAGCACCGGTTAGCCCTCTCTCCTCGTCGATGGTGAAGATTCCTTCCAGGGGGCCGTGAACCAAGGAGTCGTCTTCCAGAGCGGCCAGCGTGGCGGCGACACCGATTCCGTTGTCGGCACCGAGACTGGTCCCGTCGGCCATGAGCCATTCGCCGTCGAGTTTAAGCTTGATCGGGTCCTTGGAGAAGTCATGAACCACATGGGAATCTTTCTCGCAGACCATGTCTAAATGTCCCTGAAGAATCACGCCGGGAGCCTTCTCTTTACCGGGAGAGGCCTTTTTATAGATCATGACGTTGCCAACTTCGTCGACCGCATAGTCCAATTTTTTCTCTTTGGCGAAGGAGACGACATACTCGCGGACAGGCCCTTCGTAACCGGAGCATCGGGGGCACTGACGGATCTGATCGAAGTGTTTCCAGAGGGCTTCAGGCTTCAAACCCTTTAATGATTTGTCCATACTTTCCTCCTTTTATGGGTTGAGGGGTTCTTTAAACTCTATTCTTTCTCCTTTGACCTGTCAAGTCGAGAGGGGGAAAGGCTACTGCGGCGGCCTATCCGCTTGGAATTCCAGCAGATCGTGAGGAGGGAGCGCATAAAAAGAATACGAGTGTTTATCCTTTTTGTTCTTCTCCCGATCCCGAAGGGAAGAGGGAGGCCAGGATGGCCCTCTCCCCTTGGCGGGCCAGCTCCGTGGGGTCCAGGGTCGCGTCGAGAAGAAAGGCGTTGGGAACGGGGATCTCCCTGTAGAGTGTTCTAACCCTGTGAAGGAAGTCGACCCGTTCGAAGAGAGGCTCCAGGGTTCTTCCTCTGAGGCGTTCCCAGGCGGCCTCGACGGGAAGGTCGTAGAGGAGCATCAGGTCCGGGGGGGGGCAGATTCTTAAGTTCCTGGCGAGAATCTCTTCGCCGGAGAGGCCTGTCGCCCCTTGGTACGCGTAAGTGGAGGGGTAGGAACGGTCGAGGAGAACTACGTTTCCGGCCATCAGAGACGGGAGGAGGGTCTGTCGGAAGTGGAGGGATCGGTCGAGGAGGAAGAGGCGGAGTTGTTCTTCTCCCGAGAGGGATCCCGCCTGTTTGGCCTTCTCACGGATTCTCTTCCCCCAGAGCGAGTTTGAAGGTTCTCTAGCCGTTGAGACTGAGATTCCTCGCTTCCTGAGGGCCTCTCTTAAGAGGTCGATCTGGGTGCTTTTCCCGGAACCGTCGATCCCTTCGAGAACGACAAGGAGACCGGGGTAGGAGAGCCTCTTGAGAGAACGGGTGAAGAACCACTTCCAGGCAGAGGCCTCTCTTGGGCAGAGCCGCTCCCTTCCGTTCCAAGAGAGGAAGAGCCTGTCGATGCCCAGGGGGGCGAAGTAGGCTCTCCCTTCCCGGAGGAGTTCCTTGAGAGGCTCTGTGCTTCTTGTCCGAAGGCTATCCTGCAAGGCGGAGCCGACGGTGTCGAAAGCGGGAAAGGTGAGATGGGGCTTTGGAAAGGGGTGAGGCTCGAGGGAGAGAATTCCCAGGGGGCGCTTCTCCCGGGAGAGGAGAAACGAGAGTTCGGCGTTCATGTTGAAGAGCCTTCCGTCCAGGTGCTCTCTGTGAAGGTTGAGGTAACTGGGGAGGAAAGAGACGGTCAGCCGTCCGGGCTCTGGGGGGGAGTCTGGGGGGGAGAGCTTCCAGGAATCCCCCTTCGAAGGGGGGGGCAGAGAGGGATCGGCCTCTTCGGGTGGGAGAATCAGGGTAAACTTCTTCACAACGGATCAAACGCCGAAGCCGACTCCCATGTCCATGGACATTCTGACAAGAGGGCCGTCGGGTTCCACGATTCGGGGACGATGGGTGGCCTCCTCCAAAGGAACGGAAACGATGTCCCGACCGCTGAGACCGACCATGTGGCCGAACTCTCCCTTCATGATCAGGTCGATGGCGTAGTAACCGAAGCGGGTGGCCAGAATCCTGTCGAAGGGAGAGGGGCTTACGCCTCTCTGGAGGTGACCGAGGACAGTGACTCGAGCCTCGATGCCTGTCAGCTCTTCAACCTGTTCGGCGACTCTGTTGCCGATACCGCCGAGACGAATAGGCTCCGAGGCGTCTTTGACCATCTTCTTCACAACGACGTCTCCCCCCTCAGGCTTGGCCCCTTCGCTCACGACGATGAGGCTGAACCGTTTTCCCGAATCGATGCGGTGGCGGATTGTTTCGGCGACCTTCTCGATCTTGAAGGGGATTTCGGGAAGGAGAATCACGTCTCCCCCTCCGGCGATTCCGGAGTGGAGAGCGATCCATCCGGCGTTGCGCCCCATAACCTCGACAGCCATGATCCTGTGGTGGGCCTCGGCGGTGGCATGGAGGGTATCTATGGCGTAGGTGGCGATCTGAAGGGCCGAATCGAAGCCGAAGGTGATGTCCGTTCCTCCCAGATCGTTGTCTATGGTTTTGGGGACTCCGACCACGGGAATCCCGTAACGCTTGAAAAACTCCATGGAGATCGACTGGGTTCCGTCGCCGCCGATGGTCACCAATGCTTCCAGGTCGTTGTACTCGATCGTCTTGACAACCTGCTCGCTCACGTCCACGGCGTTCGCCGGGTCGCCCTTGTCGTCGTAGTATTTGAAGGGGTTGTCCCTGTTCGAAGTTCCCAGAATCGTGCCGCTCTTGGGAAGGATTCCGGAGACATCCGTTTCTGTGAGGGGGCGCAGCCGTTTCTCTATGAGCCCGGCGTAGCCGTCGAAGATCCCGTAGACTTCGATGCCGTTCTTGTGGGCCGTCCGGACAACGGCCCTGATGACAGCGTTCAGGCCCGGACAATCCCCACCGGCGGTCAGCACACCGATACGCTTCACTCTTTGGGCCATAGTCCCCTCCTTTTCTGGAAAACAACAGAGAAAAGATAGCCAAAAAGGGGGGGGAAGTCAAGGAGAGCCGAGGTCGGGGGTTCTGTGTTACAATAACCGGTGAGGTTACGATGAGAGTACAACTGTTTGTGCCCCCCCATGGGTATGTCGCGCAGCGGTGGTCTGAGGGGAGCTCTATGCCCCCCTTGGGGGTTCTCTTCCTTGCCGCTGTCCTTGAAGAGAAGGGCCACGACGTGGATGTTGTCCCCGCGGATATTCTTAAACTCGATCAGAAAGGGATTGTGGAGAGAATTGAGGGTTTCAAACCGGAAGTCGTCGGAATCACGACCACCACGGAGAACCGCTTCGACACCTTCCGTCTTGCGGGGATTGTCAAAAAAGTAAACCCCCAGATGGTTACCGTTCTGGGAGGGCCCCACATCTCTATGGCCATGGAGGAGACTCTCCTCTACCGTCCAGAGGCGGACATTCTCTGCATCGGAGAGGGAGAGGAGACGATCGTCGAACTCGTGGAGGCCCTTGAGAGAGGAGGGGACCTCGGAAAGGTCAGAGGAATCGTCTACAGGAAGGAGGGACATGTTCTCTTCACGGGACACCGCCCTCCTATCGAAGATTTGGACACCCTTCCCTTTCCTGCGCGCCATAAGATTCCTATGGAGAAGTACCGCTTCTACGTAGACACCAGGGACGGAAAGTCCTTGAGGGCTCAGAACCTCATGACCTCCCGGGGCTGTCCCTTCGCCTGCTATTTTTGTGCGACTCCCGTCAACTGGGGACGGAAGGTCAGGGGGCACTCCCCTGAGCGGGTCCTTCAAGAGATGGAACACCTGATGGACAAGTACGGGGCGGAGTTCTTCTGGTTCTACGACGATACCCTGAACTACAACCCCGCACGGTTGAACAAAATCATGGACGGGATTCTCGAAAGGAGATGGAACATCCGCTTCTGTAACGAGTTCCGTATCGATGCCATAGAGAAGCCTCTGCTGGAGAAGATGCGAACAGCCGGTCTCGAGCTGGCTTTCTTCGGTATTGAGGCTGGCGCCCGAAGGGTTCGCAGAGAGATCGTCGGCAAAGAGTTCGATCTGGAGAGAGCCTACCGCTTTCTGGAGTGGTCCAAGGAGTTGGACTTCGTTCCCAACCCCTTCTTTATCTTTTCCCACGATACCGAGAGTTGGCAGGAGGCCCAAGAGACTCTTGAGATCATGGAGAGAGTCAAGAGCATCAACCCTCTCTCCCAGATCTCCACGGCCATCCTCCACGTCTACCCCGGGACTCCTTTGGAACGGAAAGCGAGGGAGAAGGGGATTATTCCTCAAGACTTCCTCTGGTCCAAGGAAGAGGAGATGAAGAGAGTGGCCCGCTTCCCCGCCGCTCAAGGGGATGTTCCCCTCTATAAAGACCGTCTCTCTTGGTGGCAGATCGGGAAACTTGTCATGGGGTGGTCTGCGGTTAACAAGAAGCGCTTTTCCCGTTCGAAGGTTCGAACACTTCTACGAACCCTTAAGGGGCCCAAGGATCTCTGGATCTATATAGTCTTTGCCCTTGCTTTGGTCCGAGTTCTTTTTT
>JAMOAD010000257.1 GCA_023621955.1 Acidobacteriota bacterium | reverse complement strand
TGGCCCAGGAGCGGCACCGTTTCATGGAACTCTTCCTGGAGAGGTTTCTCCGGGAGTGGGAGGGCCGTCTTTAACCGGATCTTTTGGAAGGCTGGGGCCTGATTCCGGGACGTTAAAAGGGAGTGTCCCTTGTAGATCGGAGGGCCTTTCCGGGAGAGTTTCGCCGGAACCGTCGGCCTCCTCCAAGGGAGCGGCTCTAATCCCTGACCTGGAAGTAGCGGTTCGCCAGGAAGGCCATGATCAGGGTGAGGATCAGGAGAGCTCCCAGGTGGGGGAGGATTTCGACGAACCCCTTGTGGAAGAAGACGTTTCCATGAAGGGCGTCCATGGCCCAATAGGCCGGAGAGATCAGGGCGAGCCGTCTAACCGTCTGGGGGACGATCTCGTTGGGCCACCAGCAACCTCCCAAGGCGGCGAAGATGTTGGAGAGGAGAATCGAGAAGCCGATGATCACCTCCTCTTTGGTGCAGATTGAACCGATCAAGACGCTCACGCCCGACATGGCGGCGGCGAAGAGGGTGAAGATCGCCAGGGTGAGGAGGGGGTTGCCGAGGTTCAGGTGGAAGAAGAGTTTGCCCACCACCACGAGGATACCGGTTTGAACGAGTCCCATGAAGAGCCTTGCCAGAAGTTTGGAAACGAAGAGATCCGTCGTGGAGAGGGGCGAGAAGAGGAGACGGCCGAGGATCCCCTTCTTGCGGTCTTCCAGAACAGAGACCCCTCCGTAGATCATGACCATCATCATGATGAACTGGATCGTGGTGCCCGGAATGGTATGGTCGAAACCGGAGGGAACAAGGGTGAGGGTCTTTTCGGGGAAGCGGCTCTTGACGGTGATCCCTTGGTGAAACTTCGGCGGATTCTCGAGAAAACTCTTCAGATCTTTGTCTCCGTAGAGGATCAGCTCGGTGATGGTCACGGTGATGGCCTGGACCAGGGCCGTCTCCGCCTGAGCGGCCGCCTTAGTCGACGCCCCTTCCCGTTTCTTGAACTTCAGGGCTTGATCCTTATGGGCCTCAATACGGGCCGAAAACTCCGGAGGAATCACCAGGAGCCGGTTGTACTCCGGGGGCTCTCGATCCACTCTTACAACCTCCAGGAGCGGACTCTTGAGCTTTTGGATGAAGAACTCACCCCAACGCCCCTTATCCTGGTTGATCACCGTCAGTTCGGCCTTCACGTTCTGGGGATCTCCGGCACGGAAGAGGAGTCCGAAGACGATGATGAAGAACATCGGGAAGGCCAGTGTCCAGAAGAGGAAGGCCTTGTCGCCGACCATGAGCCTTAGGTCGTTGAAGGCTACGTGTAGGATTCTTCTCATGGGATCACACCAGACTCCTTCTCTTCAGGGCCGGTACCGCCAGGGCGAGGAAGAGGAGGCCGCTGAGGATCAGAACCATCAGGGAGGGGAGGGGAAAGAGTCCGTCCCTGATCCGCGACGCGCCGTCGATGAACCACCGGTTGGGGGTGAGAAAACCGATCGTCTGAAAGGCTTTGGGCATGGAAGCCGGTGGAAGCATGCTCCCTCCAAAGACGCTGAAAACGAGGATGATCGGGGAAGAGATGGCTCCGGCCTGGTTCCTGTTCTTCAGGAGGGAAAAGAGGAAGGCGAAGAAGGATGCTGTCCAAAAGGAGGCGGCTAAACCCAGCAGGAGAAGGGAGGGGATAGATCCCCAGTGGATTCTGAAGAGTAAGGATCCTGTGGTGACCATGATCAGGACGATTCCCATTCCCCAGATCCATCCTCCGAGGATTCGGGCGAAGATCAACTCCCAGGTGGCGATAGGTGTGGTGAGAAGGCGGCGGAGCTTGCCGTCTTCCCTCTCCGAGAGCAGGTCCCCCATCCTGTTGTTGACGATGAAGAGAAGGAACATGATGATCATCCCCGGGAAGATGATTCCGAAGAGGTCCGACATAGTGAGCTGCACCTTGGCACCCTTGGCTTCGGCCTTCTCCTTCTCCAGACGGATGAAGAGAGGGGAGAGGTATTTGCCTGCGGCGATGAACTTCTTCTGCGCGCTCTCCAACTGGGGGCCTAGGTCTTTCCATGAGAGTGTTTCCAGAGGGTTTTCGGAGATGAAGCGGATTCCCTGTGCTTCCTCATGGAAGGCCTGGACGGCGCCGGAAAGCATCACCGAAAGGGTCTTCATGAACTCCTCTACGATGTTGGGAAGGAACTGCTCGCTGGGATTCTTGACCACCGTCAGAGAGACATCCTTACCGTCGATGATGTCGACGGTGAACCCCTTCGGGATGATGACCATGGCCGAGGCCTTCCCGTTCTTCATCTTCCTCTCGCCGTCGTTGCCGTCGGTGAGGGTGACCCGGAACATCTTCTTCACCGGATCGGAGTCCATGGCCCCCATGAGAAAGCGGGAGGCCAGAAACTTGTCGTTGTCCACCAGAAGGATGTTGATGGGAGGCAACTGGCTCTCTTCCGACCGAGGGGCGAAAACGAGGCCGATGATCCCTGTCAGGAAGAGGGGGATGGCGATGTAGATCATCAGCGCCAAAGGACTCTTGAGGTGGCGTCGGGTATCCGTGAGCAGGAGGAGAAGGAGGCGGCGCATTGTTTAGTCTCTCAGGCTCTTGCCTGTGAAGCGGAGGAAGACGGTCTCAAGGTTGGGGGAGTGAATCTTTAAGTCGCTGATTTGAACGTTGTTGGAGAAGAGCCTCTCCATCACCTTGGGAATCCTATCGGTGTCATCGACTCCGAGGGAGACGATGTCGTCCGCCGCGGAGATCAGCTCGACGCCATCATCGGCGAGAGATCCGATGGCTTCGGAGAAAGAGGAGAGAGAGAACTCCCCCTCCACGCGGACGATAACCTTTTCGCCGATGGTTTTGATCAGCTCGTCCAGGGTTCCTTGGGCCAGGATGCGGCCGTGGTCCATTATGGCGATTCTGGAGCAGGTCTCCTCGACCTCCGCGAGTTGGTGGGTCGTGAAGATGACCGCCGTCCCCTCCCGGCCAACTCTCTTGATGATCTCCAGGATGCTGACCTTGGCCTGAACGTCGATTCCGACGGTGGGTTCGTCCAGGAGAAGGAGATCGGGGGAGTGGAGGAGTCCGATGGCCACGTTGAGACGACGCTTCATTCCTCCGGAGAACCTTTTCACAGGCTCCTTGGCCCGATCAGAGAGTTCGACGCTCTTGAGAAGCTCTTCGGCC
>JAMOAD010000090.1 GCA_023621955.1 Acidobacteriota bacterium | reverse complement strand
AAGAGGTGCTTCTCCCTGTAGTGGAAGAGGCCAAGGGTCATCCCAAGAAGGGGATCTTTGTTCTTGGCGAAAAGGTGTTCCGCATCGCGGATCCGATCTGGAGGAGCGAGTTCGGAAGAGACCTCGAAGACCATTCGGGAGAGGGGATCCTGGGCGAGACGGTTCTTGGAGGAGATGTAGAGGCTCAAGCCTGTTGCCAGGAAAAGGAGCAGGAAGAGGGCGCCCGCGAGACGTCTCTCCCCCTGGGAGAGGTAGGTAAGAAGAAGTCCTGCCAGGAGGAAGGGAACATAGAAGACCCCCAGAAAAAGAACCGTTGGAAGGAGCGCAAAGAAGAGGACCGTCAGGAGAGAGGGCCAGCTCCGAGGGCCCCAGTCGCTCCTGAGAAGGTTGACGCGATCCACCAGGACGAAGAGAACCAGAAGGAAGAGAGCGGCAACGAGGGTTGCCACAAGTGAAGAGAGAAGAGGGGGAGAAAGGAGGGTGTGGGGGAAGCTCCGGGAGAGGAAGCGGGCCGCTTTGATTGAATGGTTGAAGAGGGAGGGGATGTCGCCGCGTCGAAAAGCCATCCACGCTAAATCGTCTTCGATTTGCCAACGGAAAGGGGAGTCGACCGCCAGGAGGGCGAGAGCCTCCCTGTGGAAGGGAAGCTGTCTCTTCCGTCCGTTTTGGACCAAAAGTTTCCACATCTTGACGGAGACCTGATTCTTCCTGTAAAGGTCGAGGGGAAGGTTCTGGAAAGCCTTCAAATCGGCCATGGCCTCTGTGTAGTTATCCTTCGCGATCGCTCCGGAGAACCGGAACCAATAGCGGAGGTAATCCTCTTGACCGAGGATGTTGAGGGAGAGGACGAGGAGGAGGGCCGAGAGAGAGAAAAGCCTCTTCAAGGTTGCCTCTGGGATAAGAAGGCGGTCTTCAGCTGTGTCAAGAGGGACGAGAGAAGGATCTCCTCTTCCTGGGTCAGATTCCCTTTGGTCTTCTCTTGAAGAAGGTCGAGGGTGTCGATGAAGTGGCGCGCTCCTGCAATATCGGTCTCCCGCTTCCCGGTAAGGGGATTTTCGAGAAGGCCTAGATGTACCGCCGCCTGGGAAGAAAAGGTGAAGAGAAGGGTTGAAAAAGAGACCGGAGGGTAGTGGCCCTCCCTCTCCTCTTGGGGGTTTTTCCCGTCGCTGTCGTCGCTCATGCCTATTCCCCTCTGGTTCTTTCACTCTCCGGATAGGGCCATTCCACAACTTGTTGTGGCAAAGAAAAGGTTATCCGTAAAGAAACCTATAACACGAAAAGGCGAGAAAGGCAACAGAGAGGACCCTCTCTTGACAGGGAGAAAGGAGACGGTTATAGTCAGAAAGATGGCGAAAAGGAAGAGGTTCTTCTCCGTTGCGGCTCTCCTTCTGGCGTTCCTGTTTCTTCCCTCCCTGAAAGGCGCCCAAGAGGAGCTTTTCACTCCGACGCCCTGGGGCATGGGAACGGCCTACACCTTTTTCCCTTTCTCTCCTGTTCCCCTTCAAAGCCTCTACAACCCCGCCTCCCTCTCTCCAACCTCCCTCTCCTACTCCAGGCTCTCCTTCACCGAGAGCACCGGGTCTCTCTTGGCCCATCTGAAACAACCCTGGGTCGAGCCCAAAGAGGACAACCTCTTTCGGGGCGCCTACTCTTCCGGTATCATGGTGACCCACAAATCCCTCTCCCTCTTTTGGAACTCCTTGGATTCTCTCTCCCTGGAGCGGCAAAAGGATGCGTACCTCCTGGAGGGGTGGAAGGGAAAAGTCTACGGGGTAAGCCTGGGCCACCGCGGACGTGGCCTCTTCTACGGTCTGACCCTGCGCCACTACCGGGGAGATCTCTACGGGGCGGAGTTGGAAGACCCTCCTACCGAAGAGGATGCGCCCCTGGATCTCCTCTCTGACCTGAGAAGTGCACGGAACGGGCTTTCCAAGGGAGCAGACACCTTTACCGAGATCTCTCTTCAGACCGCAATGGCCATCTCTTCCCGGTGGAACGTCTCCCTCACCGTCTCACCGTTGGCGGTCAAGAAGAAGAACGATGGGGTGAGAAAGAGGGAAAGAACCTTTCAGATCGGTGTTCAGGGCGATCTCACCCAGAGGACATCCCTCTCCGTCCTCTTCCAGGCCGACAAGAGGGCGACCTTCTACTCCTCCCGGGAGGAGCAGCCCCTGAGGGTCTCTCTCCTCCACCTCTTCTCCGACAGCGTCTACTTCTCTCTGGCCGGGCAGACAGATCTGAAACGAAAGCCTCTCTGGGGGGGCGGCTCTCTCTCCACCCTCTCCGGCGGCTTAGGAATTCTTATGGGGCGACGCTTCCTACTCTATGTCAGCTCTTCCCTCTCCCCCCAGGGAAAGCTCAGCGGGTGGGGAATCTCCGCCGCCTTCGTCGACCCCTGGGGGAAGAACCCCTGAGAGGGGTAGAACCCCTCTTAGGTTGACAACAGAGCCCCTTTCGGCTACTATCTTCAGTTCAAAACACCCAGATTCCAGAGGAGGCTTTTCCCAATGAAAGAGTTATTGTCGGGCAACGAAGCCATAGCTCGGGGTGCCTGGGAAGCGGGCTTGCACTTTGCCGCCGCCTATCCGGGAACTCCCAGTACCGAGATTATGGAGAACCTCTCCCGTTACAAAGAGGTTTTCTGCGAGTGGTCAACAAACGAGAAGGTCGCTCTCGAGGTCGCCTTAGGGGCAACCTTTGCGGGAGCCCGCGCCATCGTCTCCCAGAAACACGTAGGGCTAAACGTGGCGGCGGATCCTTTCTTTTCCGCTTCCTATATCGGCGTCACCGGAGGCTTTGTCATCGTTACTGCCGACGACCCGGGTATGCACAGCTCACAGAACGAACAGGACAACAGGCATTATGCCAGAGCCGCACGGATGCCCCTGATGGAACCCTCCGATTCCCAGGAGGCCAAAGAGTTTACCCGTATGGCCTACGACATTTCCGAGAAGTTCGACACCCCTATCCTCATGAGGATGACGACTCGGACCTCCCATTCCAAGTCTCTGGTAGAGCTTGGGGAGAGGAAAGAGGTCCCCATCGTCCCTTACCAGAAGGATACGCTGAAGCGTCTTCTCCTTCCCGGACACGCCCGGAAGCGTCACGTCTTCGTGGAGAAGAGGATGGAGGATTTGGCTGAGTTTTCCAACACCTTTCCCGGAAACTTTATCCATTGGGGAGACCGGGAGATCGGCTACATCGCCTCGGGAATCTCCTACCAGTACGCACGTGAGGCCTTCCCTGAAGCTTCTTTCCTGAAGATTTCCTTCTCCTATCCCCTTCCGGAGAAGCTTATCCGTGAGTTCGCCGCTGGTGTCAAGAAGATCGTCGTGATCGAAGAGAACGATCCGATCATGGAAACCGAAATCAAGGCTATGCTCTGCGGGCAGGCCGAAGTGCACGGCAAGGATCTTATCCCCCGACAGGGAGAGCTTAACCCCAACATCCTCAGGGAATCCATGGGACTCTCTTCCAAGAGCGTCGCCCCTCAGACCTCCCTTCCCCCCCGTCCCCCCGCCCTCTGTGCCGGTTGTCCTCACACCTCTGTCTTCTACACCCTCCATCAGCTGAAGGCCATCGTGACCGGCGATATCGGGTGTTACACCCTCGGCGCCATGGCCCCTCTCAGCTCCATCGATACGACGGTGGACATGGGCGCCTCCATCAGCAACGCCCACGGAATGGACATCACCTTCCGGCTTCTCGGGGGAGAGAGAAAGAAGGTGGTCGGGGTCATCGGAGATTCCACCTTCTTCCACTCCGGAATCACCTCCTTGATCGATATGGTCTACAACCGGGGCATGTCGACGGTCGTGATTCT
This sequence comes from Acidobacteriota bacterium, assembly GCA_023621955.1. Classification (GTDB taxonomy): domain Bacteria; phylum Acidobacteriota; class Aminicenantia; order JAMOAD01; family JAMOAD01; genus JAMOAD01. The sequence continues at coordinate 11,476 of JAMOAD010000090.1, read as the reverse complement.
GGACAACAGGATTACCGCTATGACAGGGCACCAGCAGAACCCGGGTACCGGTTTGACCATCAAGGGTGATCCCACCGTTCAGGTCGACATCGAAGCCTTGGTCAAGGCCTGCGGCGTCAAGGATGTCCATGTTGTAGACCCCTACGATCTGAAAAACCTGAAGAAGGTCATCTCCGAAGCCATGGACAGGGAAGAGCCGTCGGTGGTCATCACCAAGCGTCCCTGCGTACTTCTCTTCAAGAAATCCAAATGGACCTCCTGCAAGGTGGACAGGGACCTCTGCATCGGATGTAAGATCTGCGTCCAGCTCGGCTGCCCGGCCATCTCCTTCAAGGAGAAGAAATCCTCCATCGACCCCATGCTCTGTACGGCCTGCGGCCTTTGCGCCGACCTTTGTCCCAAGAAGGCCATATCCCTCTCCCAAGAGGGAGGAAGAGCCATCCGTGAAGCCTGGGATTTCGAGACAAAGTCCATGAAGAAGGAGGAAGCGTGATGAAAACCATCATTATTTGCGGCGTTGGTGGGCAAGGGATCATCCTCGCCTCGGACATTCTTTCGGACGTTCTCATGGAGGCGGGCTTCGACGTTAAGAAATCGGAGGTTCATGGGATGAGCCAACGGGGCGGTGACGTGATCACCACGATCCGTTACGGCGAGAAGATCTACTCCCCCATCGTTGGAGAGGACAGTGCCGATCTCATCCTTGCCTTCGAGAAGCTGGAGGCTCTCAGAACTCTCAAGTACCTGCGTAAAGACGGTACCATGCTGATAAACGACTACCGGTGGGACCCCATTCCCGTAGCTACGGGCACCATGGAGTATCCGGAAGAGGAAATTCTCCCGAAGATCAGGGAAAAGACGAAGCATATTCAGACCGTGGATGCCTTGGCAAAGGCCAAAGAGCTGGGGAACATCAAGGTAGTGAACCTCTACCTCCTTGGACTTCTCGCCAAGGAGCTCGGCCTCGAGAAATCCCTCTGGGCCGCCATGATCTCCCGAAGGGTTCCTCCCAAGGCGAAAGAGGTGAACCTGAAGGCCTTCGACCAAGGGTACGGAGAGGTGAGGTCATGATCAAACGCTTCCAAGAGGTCAGGGAGGCCGCCAAGGGGCAACCCCTTAAGAAGCTGGCCATCGTCTCCGCCCACGCACCTCATACGGTTCGTTCGGGTCTAATCGCCCAGGAGGAGGGGATCGCCGTCCCGATTTTCATCGGGGAGAGGGAGACCATCGAGACCCTCTTAAGGAATGAAGGGTTGGACCCTAAAAATTTCCGAATCGAAGCGGCCGACGGTGAGGAAGCAGCGGCCTTGAGGGCCGTCGAGCTCGCCCGGAGCGGCGAGGCCGAGATTCTTCTGAAAGGGAACCTGAGCACGTCGGTTCTCATGAAGAAGGTTCTCAACAAAGAGGCTGGCCTCAGGACCGGTCACCTTCTGTCGGATATTCTTCTGGCGGAGGTCAAGGTAGACGGCAATGTTAAACTGATCGGCGTCACCGACGGTGGTGTGAACATCCTCCCAAGCGTGGAGGAGAAGCGGGTCATCATTCTCAACGCGGCGAAGGTCTACCAACGCCTCGGCCACAGCAACCCCAGAGTGGCGGTTCTCTCCTGCATCGAGTATATCAACGAGAAGATTCACTCCACTGTGGACGGAGCCGAGCTTCAACGCCTGAACCGAGAGGGGAACATTCCCGGTTGTGTTGTTCAGGGACCCCTGGCCTTGGATTTGGCGGTATCGAAGGCGGCTGGTGAGTTGAAGGGGATCCAAGATGAGGGAATCGGCGAGGCCGACATTCTTCTGGTTCCCTCTATCGAAGCCGGGAACATTCTCGGCAAATCCTTCACCTACTTTTCCGGCGTTCAAGTGGGGCATATCGTCGTCGGGGCCCAGGTTCCCGTACTGATCCCCTCCCGCGCCGAAACCGAGGAGGATCGACTCAACTCGATCGCCTTGGGCAGTGTTGTGGGCAGAGTGTTCGACTGAGAAGCTGAGAGTCGGAGTTCAATAAAAAAAAAGGCTCCTGCCGGGATCCCGGCAGGAGCCTTTCGTGTTTGAGGAGCCCTTAGTTCCCGATGCGGGAGAGAAGAGCCGCCTTCAGGGCGTCGAAGAGTCGGTCGAACCCGACGATCTCTTCGGAGAGTCTGTATTCGAGAATATCCGCCAACTCAATGTCGTCGTGTCTGACCTGAGCGTCGTTAAGGTTTTCTAAAATCTCGTTGAGTCGGACGAGGGCATCGCTGATGTTCTCCCCGTTGTCAAGGGCGATCTCTCGGAAGTTGAGTTGGTAGAGGTTCTGGAGGTTGACCATGAGGGTGATCAGGAGCTTGATCCCTTCCAGGGCCCCCGAGATGGCTTCGCTCTTCTTCTGATCGTCTCCGAGCCTGGCGAACTCCGCCGCCCCCAGGAGAATCTTCTGGAGGTTGGGAATGAAGGTGCGACCGTTCTCTAAGCCTTGAAAGGCGATCTGGATCACCTCCAGGGTCGTGAAGTCGATGCGCCCGTAGGAGTCCGGTGTTTGCGCAGGAGTCTGACCGGCCATGAGGGAAGTGAGCTCTTCTCCGTCGGCAAGAATCTTCTGCAGTCCCCGCTTGCGGGGGGTCAACTCTTTATAGATTGCCGTCAGGAGTTCTTGCCATTCGTTAAAACTCCCTTCCGGTGTCCATCTCTCGCCGTCGATCCAATAGGATGCCATAGTGCCTCCCAGGCTCTCTAGATTTCAGAGGTCAGATTCTCTGCTTGCTCTCGGCCAAGGTCAAAGTCTTCTCACGGCGGAAGAGGGCGGGGATCCATTTATGCTCTTCCATGAGGGAGAGAACCCCCATGTAGAGGTAACCGAACTGGAAGATGAAGAGGAAGGGGATGGTCAGGTAGATCTCGCTGTCGATGGCGACGAAAATGGTCGCGGTGAAGTAGAGGCCCAGGAGGATCTCGATATAGGCGAGATAGCTCCGGTTGCTCTTGTACTTCTTCTGACCCGCTTCCTTCTTGTTGTCGAGAATCCCATACTTAGGGGTTCTGACGAAGGGGGACTGCTTGTTGACCAACCCTTCCCAGACCGCGACGGCGTTGTTGACGGAAAGGCCGATACCGATGGCGGAGCAGAAGGGGAGGAACTTGATCTTCTCGTTCCAGGTCTTCAAAACATGTTTCTGGGCGACCAGGTAGAAGGCGCCGAAAGAGAATGTGGCCAGGAGAAGGAAGGGAATGTCGATGAGTATCATCTGCCCCCAGTTCATGTTCCGTCGGATGACGACGGTTGGGAAGATGGCGACCGACAAGGGGATCATGAAGAGGTAGGCGATGTTGGCGCAGAGGTGGAAGAAAGCCTCAACCTTGTTCTTCAGGGGAATCTTGGAACGGATGATGATGGGCATGAGCTTCTTGGCCGTCTGGATAGCGCCCTTGGCCCAACGGTGTTGCTGGGTCTTGAAGCTCTGGATGGTGACGGGGAGTTCGGCGGGAGCGATCATGTCCGGGAGGTAGATGAACTTCCACCCCTTGAGCTGAGAACGGTAGCTGAGATCGAGGTCTTCGGTGAGGGTATCGTGTTCCCAACCGCCGCCGTCGACGATGGCCTGCTTACGCCAGATTCCGGCGGTCCCGTTGAAGTTGAAGTAGCGGTCCGTACGGTTGCGGACAGTGCTTTCGATGACGAAGTGGCCGTCCAAAAGGACCGATTGAACCTCCGTCAGGAGGGAGCAGGTTCTGTTGATATGGCCCCAACGGATCTGGACCATGCCGATCTTCGGGTTCGTGAAGAAAGGGACCGTTCGGCGGAGGAAGTTCTCCGGAGGAAGGAAGTCGGCGTCGAAGATGGCCAGATAGCCGTATTTGGCCTTTTCCATTCCAGCGGCCAAGGCGCCGGCCTTGAACCCAGTGCGTTCCTCTTTGGACCTATGCAGAAGGTTTATGTCGAAGCCCTTCCCTTGATACTCTTTGACAAGACCGGCAACAATCTCCGTGGTCTCGTCGGTGGAGTCATCGAGGACCTGAATCTCCATCTTCTCCTTGGGGTAGTCCAAGGCACAAACGGCTTTGATAAGCCTTTCGGCAACGTACATCTCGTTGTAGAGGGGCAGCTGGATCGTCACTCCCGGAGGTTCCGGGAAATCGCCCTGAGGACGGATCTTGTCGTCTTTGTGTTTATAAAACTGGTAAAGGAGAAAGTACCGGTGGGCCCCAAAGACGGAGAGAATAATAAGAATTGCAAAGTAGAAGACAAGAACGGCAATTTGCATGTTGACCCTCTTCCAACCTCTTTTTCTTCATTTCCGACGGGGGCGATGCGAAAGCCCGGCGCCGGTGATTAGAGAATGGGAAAGTATATCAGAAGGAAAGAGGGATTTCAATGAGGATCCGAAAAGGCGAAAAGCCTAGGGGGATCGGGAGTGTGGTATGATAACCCATGGTCAAAAAGCGATTGGATCTTGTTCTCACGGAGAGGGGGCTGGCGGAGAGTCGAAGCCGGGCTCAGAGCCTGATCATGGAAGGCCTCGTCACCGCCGGAGGACGGCGCGATCTCAAGGCGGGAAGCCTTGTGGACGAAGAGATCGACCTCCAGGTCGAACAACCTCTCCCCTACGTCGGCCGGGGGGCCTTGAAACTTGAGACCGCCCTGGATGGTTTCGGGATCGACCCCAACGGTCGGACCGCCCTGGATATTGGGTCCTCTACGGGCGGCTTTACCGACCTTCTTCTCCAGAGGGGAGCCTCCCGGGTCATCGATGTGGATGTCACCATCTCTCAGCTCCACTACCGCTTGATGAAGGATCCCCGGGTCTTGAAGGTGGAAAAGAACGCCCGTTACCTTGAAAAAGAGGATCTCCAGGGCCTCGTCCCCTCTCTGGTCGTCATGGACCTCTCCTTTATCTCCGTGTTGAAGGTGCTTCCCGCCGTCAAGCCTCTGGCTCCCAAGGCCGACTACCTAGTCCTGGTGAAGCCTCAGTTCGAAGGACGCCGGGAGTGGCTCCACAAGGGGATAGTCAGGGATGCCGGACACAGGGAGGAGATTCTCCTCGGAACCGCCGAAGGGGTCAAATCCTTGGGCCTCTTTCTCAAGGGGGTTCTCCCCTCGACCATTAAGGGGCAGAAGGGGAACCAAGAGTACCTCTTCTATATGGTTGACGGAGGGGAGGGGACACCGGTCTCCGAAGAGCGGCTTCGGGAGGTGGCAAAGTGAACCCGCCTGTCTTGAGGATGGGTTTTCTTCTCCGCCCAGGCCTCTCCCAGGAGGGGGAGTGGGGCGAGAGAATCGAGGAGAGGTGCTCGGCCTTGGGAATCCTGGTCACCAAAGCGGGAATCGACGAGAGCCTTGAGGCTCGAGAGAGGGTCTTCCGGGAGAGTGATCTGGTTGTTGTCTTGGGTGGGGATGGCACCTTTCTCCAGGCCGCCGTTCAGGCCGCTCTCTGCGATGTTCCCCTCTTGGGGGTGAACCGTGGAGGCCTGGGCTTTCTGACCGAGTTCACCAGGGAGGAGTTCTTTCTCTACCTTGACTCCCTGGCGGCGGGAGGGTACTCCCTCAAGGAGAGGAGCCTCTTGGACGCCCGGGTGGGGGAGAGGAGCCTGTTGGCGCTGAACGATGTGGTCTTCACCAAAGAGAGTCACCTCCAGATGGTTCGTCTCAGGATCGTCGTGAACCGACGGGAGTTCTGCGTCGTGCGCGCCGACGGCCTGATCGTCTCCTCACCGACAGGTTCGACGGCTTACAACCTCTCCGCCGGAGGACCCATCCTGGAACCTGAAGGGAGAAACATCGTGATCACCCCGATCTGTTCTCACTCCTTGACCCTTCGTCCGGTCGTTCTGGCACCCGGCGCGGAGGTGGAGGTGGAGGTCCTGGAGGGGAACCTCGTCTCCGTCAACGCCGACGGCCGGAACGGAATCTCCCTTCTCAAGGGAAAGAGGGCTCTAGTCTCGGAATCACGCCACCGCCTTCGGGTCGTCACGAATCCTGACCGGGACTACTTCGCCCTCCTGAGGGAGAAACTCAAATGGGGCTGAGCTCTGTCCACCAATTTCTTCCCGCCCTTCACGACGGGGACGCCATCGGTTTTGAGGCTCTGAGCCTGAAACGTTTCTTCCTCTCCCAGGGGATCGAATCGAAGATCTATGCCTATACTGTCGACCCCTCCCTGGCCTCCGAGGCCGAGCCCCTGACATCCTACCGGGATAGAGAGGACGTGAAGATCTACCACTTCGCCATCCCTTCGCCTTTGACGGACTTTTTCTTGACCGCCAAGGGGAAGAAGGTCCTCATCCACCACAACATTACCCCCAGCCACTTCTTCACCCGGTTTCGCAAGGATCTCTTTCGGATCGGCCACTATGGGCGCAAGGAGCTCAAGTACCTGAAGACCGTGACCGCCTTGGCGGTGGGGGATTCCGAATACAACCGGAGGGAGCTGGAAGAGGCGGGCTTCCTGAAGACCGCCGTCTTTCCGCTCATGGTGGATTACTCCCGCTATGTCTCCCGGGAACCGGTTGCGGTTCTCAAGGAGCTCTTTCGGGACGGGCGTTTCAACCTTCTCACGGTGGGGAGGGTCGTGGCCAACAAGAGAGTGGAAGATGTCATCAAGATCTTCTTCTACTATAAGAAGTTTATCGATAACGATGCACGCCTCTTCGTCGTGGGAAACTGCCGTTCCGACGAGAAGTACTACCACGCTCTTCTGGACTATGTGAACTTCTTCTTTCTCTCTTCCAAGGACGTGATCTTCACGGGGCATCTCCCAGAGGAAGAGCTCCTGAGCTATTACGGTCTAGCGGATCTCTTCATCACCATGAGCGAGCACGAAGGCTTCTGCCTACCCCTCGTGGAGAGCATGATCTACGACCTGCCCATTGTTGCCTACGACTCTACGGCCATCTCGGGGACTTTGGGTGGGGCGGGCATGAGGGTGAAGACGAAGGATCCCGCGCGGGTGGGAGAGCTTCTCTCCCTGCTCCGTCAGGACGACTCTCTCCGGAAGGGGCTGATCCATGGACAACAGGCGAGGGTGAAGGAGATTCGGAATCTCAGCGACCCAGGGCGGTTTCTCTCCCTCCTGGAGGAAACCCTCTCATGAAGTTGGCCCTCGTGGCCCCTGTGGTTCTCGAAGAGGGCGGCCGCGACGACAGCGATCTCCTGCTCGTTCTGGCAAAAGCCTTGACGCTTCAGGGCTTCGATGTGGAGATCTTCACGACGACCGCCATCGGGGAAAGAACCTACGAACCTTTCTACCGTCCCGGTCGGACCAGGAGATCGGACTTCACGATCAACAGGTACAACACTCAGGAGCCGAAGGAGTACCGCTCCTTCCAACTCTTGACCCGGTGGCTTTTCTCGGGGCTCTACTCCCGCAGAGACGAGGGAATCTGGCTACGCCAAGCCGGCCCGGTTGTTCCCGCTATGGTCCGTCATCTCCTGGAGAGGGAGGAGGAGTTCGACCTCTTCCTTCTCTTCGGGGTCACCGGTTTCAACAACTTCGAGCTTCTGCGCAAGCTTTCCAAGCCAAAGGTCCTCTTCATCGGTGATCACTCCCTGGAGCTCCTGAACCTGAGAACCTTCCGGGAAGCTCTCGCCCAGAGCCGAGGCCTTGTCTTCTTCGGAGAGAGTAGGAAGGCTCTCTATGGGCGCCTCTACCCGGAACTCATGGGAAAGGTCCCCTTCATGGTCACCCCGCCTCTGACACCCTCTTTGCCGGTTCTCAGACGGTCGAGGCGGTTCGCTCGTAAACATGCCATCCCGGGGCCCTATATACTTTACCGGGGGAGCCTGGAAGAGGAGGGCGTCACCCGGGCGATCAAGTACTTCTTCTACCTTCATAAGAGGCACGGCCTCGACCTGAGCCTGGTCCTTCTGGGACGCCGGGGGATTCCCCTGATAGAAGCGGAGTGGATCAAGGTTGTTGAGGAGACTTCGGAGGTGGATGAGGCCCTGAGCGGGGCCATGGTCACCCTCCACCCCTCTCTCGAGGACCCTTTCGGCTACAGGCTCCTCGGCTCCTTGGGAAGCGGGAGGGGGTGCTTGGTCGACGGAAGGAACGAGCTCTACCGGGAGAGGTTGGTGAGGAGCGGCGCCGGATTTTTCTACTCGGGTTTTTTCGACTTCGAAAGGGTTGTTCTCGACCTTCTTCGAAAGCCTGACCGGGCTTTCAGGGCGGGTTGCAAGGGGCGGAAACTCTACCGAGAAAAGTATGACCAAGAGATTTTGTTGCCGGGAATTGTGGACTTTCTCCAAAAAGCCGTGGTATAATCCACCCCGTTCCCTTCTCCTCGCTAAGCTCTAAAGAGGCTCCGGCGGGGAAGATATGTGTTGACAACCCTTGGGAATTTTGTTATTATTCGAGAACTTCTCAGTGAGACTGAGAAACAGAGAGATTTAATGCTTTTGTAAGATTATGAATGGAGGTTTGTTTTGCCCACCATCAACCAGCTTATCAGACATGGCCGCAAGGCTGTAAAGGGAAAGAGCAAGGCCCCGGCTCTGCAGAAGAACCCCCAGAAGAAGGGAGTCTGCACGAAGGTCTTTACCACGACGCCGAAGAAGCCGAACTCGGCTTTGAGAAAGGTTGCCAGGGTTCGTTTGGCGAACGGAGTCGAAGTAACCGCCTATATCCCCGGGATCGGTCACAACCTCCAGGAGCACCATCAGGTGCTTGTCCGCGGAGGCAGGGTGAAGGACCTTCCCGGTGTGAAGTACCACATCATCCGTGGTACTCTTGATCTGGCCGGAACCGAGAACAGGATGCGCTCCCGTTCCAAGTATGGGTCTAAGAAGCCCAAGAAAAAAGACGGCGGCAAATAAACGAGGTGAGAGATGTCGAGACGTGAAGCCGCGAGGGTGAGGGAGTATCCTGGAGATACCCTCTATAACTCCAAGATCCTTGCAAAATTGATCAACTGTATTATGTGGAGCGGAAAGAAGAGCACCGCTCAGAAGATCGTCTACGGGGCCATGGACATCATGAAGGACAAGATGAACCAAGACCCGTTGGCGGTGGTCCTCAAGGCCATCGAAAACCTGAAGCCTGAGATCGAAACCCGGTCTCGACGCGTCGGTGGCGCGACCTATCAGGTTCCTGTAGAGGTTTCTTCCCGTAGGCAGCTGTCGTTGGCCCTTCGTTGGCTCATCCGTTACAGCCGTGAGAGATCCGGCAAGTCCATGCAAGAGAAGCTAGCCGCAGAGTTGATGGAAGCCTTCAACAGCAAAGGCGGAGCCGCCAAGAAGAGGGAAGACACCCTCAAAATGGCGGAAGCCAACCGGGCTTTTGCCCACTATAAGTGGTAAGAAGCCATGTCCGGTCAGGTCTCCCTCGATAGGATTCGCAACATCGGCATCATGGCCCACATCGATGCCGGGAAAACCACAACCACGGAGCGGATCCTCTATTACACAGGAAAAACATACAAGTTGGGAAGCGTCGATGAGGGAACCGCCGTAATGGACTTCATGGACCAAGAGCAGGAGAGGGGAATCACGATCTCCTCCGCTGCAACAACCTGCTTCTGGCGCGATTGCCAGATCAACATCATCGACACTCCAGGCCATGTCGATTTTACGGCCGAGGTCGAGCGAAGCCTGAGGGTCTTAGACGGCGGAGTCGTCCTCTTTTCGGCTGTCGAGGGTGTTGAGGCTCAGAGCGAAACGGTTTGGCGCCAGGCCGACCGCTACCGGGTTCCCCGAATCGCCTTCATCAACAAGATGGACCGTCTGGGGGCCGATTTCTTCCGCGTAGCCGAAGAGATTGAAGAGCGCCTGGATTCCAATCCCTTGATCCTTCAGTTTCCGATCGGTCAAGAAGACACCTTCACGGGCACTGTGGACGTTATCGGACAGCGCGCCTTTGTCTACGATTCCGATGCCCTGGGTTCGCAATACAACGTCGTTCCTATCCCCGAAAACCTTCGTGAGAAGGCCGCAACCCTCCGTACGAACCTTCTGGAGAAGCTTGCCGAAGTCGATGATAAGTTGATGGAGAAATACCTCAACTCCGAAGAGATCTCCGTCGAAGAGATGAGGGCGGCTATTCGGAAAGGGACTCTCGGCATGAAGTTCCTTCCCGTCCTCTGTGGGGCGAGCTTTAAGAATAAGGGAGTGCAGGCCCTCCTGGACGCGATTGTCGACTACCTTCCCTCTCCCGGGGATGTTCCTCCCGTCGAAGGGACTGATCCCAGGAGTGATGAGAAGGTCACCGTTCAACTCAACGAGAGCGGTCCTTTCGTGGCTCTGGTCTTCAAGGTTGTCACCGACCCCTTTGTCGGGCAACTGAACTACCTGAGGATCTACTCGGGGAAGATCAAGGCGGGGGACACGATACTTAACGTCGGCAAGGATAAGAAAGAGCGCCTTGCCAGGCTCCTGAGAATGCATGCCAACAAGAGGGAGGAGCTGGAAGAGGTAAGGGCCGGAGACATCTGCGCCACCGTTGCCCTCAAGTCCTCCATAACCGGTGACACCCTGGCGACGAAGGAAGCCCCGGTTCTTCTGGAAACGATAAAGTTTCCGGAACCCGTCGTGACCGTGGCCGTTGAGCCCAAGACTCAGGCCGATCACGACAAGCTCTCGGCTGCGCTTTTCAAGATTTCTACCGAAGATCCTACCTTCAAGGTCAGGAGGGATGCTCAGACCGGACAGACTGTCATCTCCGGAATGGGTGAACTTCATCTTGAGGTTATTCTCGAGAGGATCAAACGTGAGTTTAAGGTTCTCTCAAACGTCGGCGCCCCCCAAGTTGCTTATAGGGAGACCCTGACCCAGCCCTCTGAGGCCCAGGGCCGCTATATCAAACAGAGCGGTGGAAAAGGGCAGTACGGGGATGTCTGGATCAAGGTGGAGCCTCTCAAGAGGGGCGAAGGCTTTGTCTTTGAAGATAAGATTATCAAGGGAGTGATCCCGAAGGAATATATACCCGCCGTTGAGCAGGGGATCCGAGAGGCTTTGGATAACGGTATCCTGGCCGGTTTCCCTGTGGTGGACATCAAGGTGACCCTCTTCGATGGATCCTACCACGAAGTCGACTCTTCGGAGCTCGCCTTCAAGGTCGCTGGTTCCATGGGCTTTAAAGAGGCGGCCAGAAAGGCCAAGCCTGTGATCCTTGAGCCGATCATGAAGGTTCAGATCACCCTTCCCGAGAGCTATGTCGGGGATGTCATGGGGGACCTGAACTCACGAAAGGCGAAGGTGATCCGTTTTGAGATGAAATCAAAGTTTGCCGTGATCGACGCCGAGGTGCCTTTGGCCGAGATGTTTGGATACGCCTCAACGCTCCGGTCTATGACTCAGGGAAGAGGCAACTTTATCATGGAATTTTCTCACTATCTTGAACTGAACCGGGAGCGGATGGAAAAATTGCTCCCCGATTATCTCGAAAAGTAAAAAAGGAGAGGAGGTAATAGACCCATGGCGAAGGAAAAGTATCAACGGACGAAGCCCCACCTGAACGTCGGGACCATCGGACATGTCGACCACGGGAAGACGACGCTGACTGCGGCGATCA
>JAMOAD010000161.1 GCA_023621955.1 Acidobacteriota bacterium | reverse complement strand
CCCTCCTCGATGAGCTCCTCCAGGGAGAGAACGAAATGGCTGTCCGTGGGAATCTCCGGGTCCCCCTCCGTGAAAAACCACTGGAGTTTCTCCTCCGAAAAGGGGGCCAAGGCGATCTTGCGGATCTGATATTTCAAAGCCGTAAAGAGCTTCTCCGGGGCCAGCTTTCCCTTCTTGACCAGAATCTTTCCCAGCTTCTCCTTCCCGTCGGGCTTGATGATCGAGTTTTTCAGCTCCCAACCGGTCTCTTTCGAGATGAAGGCCAACTCGTAGAGAACCTCCCCCAACCGCTCCGTCTCGAGGTTGCTGGTGGCGAAACAGAGGCGCCCATCCTTGAAGAAGAGCCTTCTCCGGCTTTTCTCCCCTGTGACGAGGAGCTCTCCTCTCCCTTTTGCCCGGGAAATCTCAGCTAAGGTCTCCAAATACCGGTAGTCCATCCTGCTCCCCTAAAGCAAACCCTCTCGAGTGACCCTGGAGTGACTTTAAACCATGGCGCCTCCCCTTGTCAAGAGAGGAGCCGACTTCTTCTTGTCTCCACCATCCAGATCCAGTATACTTAAGTGTTTCCACTTCGACTCTGAGGGTACCTTCATGAAAAAAACACTGACCCTGCTTCTTCTGACGCTCTTCTTACTCCCCGGCCTCGCCGCCCAGGAGCCTCTCCCCCCCTGGCTGACCCTGGATGAGGAGATCCTCCTTCTCCCCTTCTCCCACTACCTCTCCCTCTCCGCAAGCCGGTATGAGAACGGGTACTCTCTCTCCTTCGAATCGATCCCCTTCGCCGACCCCTCAGACGGGAGAACCTTTCTCACCCTCTCCCCTCTCCTCTTCTCCTCTGACTCTCTCCGCCAGGGTCAGGGTTTCGACCTCTCCGCCCGGAAACCAGGCAACAGGGTCACCTTCTTCCGGGACGGCCTCTCCCTGAGGGGGGGAAAACGGCAGGAGGTGGTCAACTCCCTCCTCCTCTCGGGAACCTCGGGCCCCCTCTCCGGATCGGCTGTTCTCAGCCACGACGGAGTCACCTCCCCCCTCTCACCGGACAGTCACCTGGGAAACCGGGGGGACCTCCTTCTCTCCTACCTCCAGGGAGACCTGAAGGCCAACATCTTCTTCTCTTACCGAAAAGACTCCACCCCCCTCACCGAAAGGAGCGGAAGCGACTCCTCCCTTCCGGAAACCTGGGCCGACTCTTCGGAACCTGACAGGACCAAGACCTTCCTGGGCGGTTCCCTCCTCTGGAAGAAGGAGAGCGATTCCGGAACCTTCCAGAGCCGTCTCTCCTTCTCCACGGGGAAGGAGGAGCTTTCACAAAAAACGGCGACCCCCTCCAGCTACGATTCCCAGACACAAACCTGGGAGGGATCCTACCCCTTCCCCCAGAGCCGCTCCTTCGTCTCCCTCAAGGGGCTTCTCTCCTGGGAGGGCCGTCTCGGGGAGCTCTCTTTCACCCCTTTCCTCTCCCTAGCCTACGACAAGGGGCACCGGATCTACGGCTACAACCCCCTGGGGATCGTCTACGACAACAGCATCAAAGTCCTTGGTTACGGCTACGACTTCGACCTGAACAAGAGCGACCTCAACCCGGGGTTCTCCCTTTCGACCCTGAACGAAGAGGGGCCCTCTCTCTCCCTCCTCCTTGCCGCCCACAGGTTCTCCTACAACGGAGAAGGGTTCGCCTCTTCCCTGAGTTCCACGGCTCCGGAACTCTCCCTCAAGGGAGGGTACAAGACCGAAACCGCCGGCCTCTCCCTGGGAGTCTCCATCACGCCGCGTCCCCTCAACCTTCTACAGCTGGGACCTCTGACGAACAAGATCTTCCCCATGACGATTCTCATCCCCTCCGGCTCCGGCTGGAAGGAGTCCTTCACGGAAGCCTCCAGACCCTACGCCCTCGGCGAGGGGAACGCCTACACCTCCCGCTCCTCTCTCTCCCTGACCGGTTGGAAGAGCTCCGGAGGCCTGACCCTCTCGGCGGCCTTCGAGTTCGGCAAGGAGAAGGGATTCTGGGATCGCATGGACCTCGGCTCCGACTCGGCAAACGGGGAAGCTGGCAACGTTCTGACCATCGGAGAGATCGGAAAGGTGAAGAGCTTCTCCTCTCCGGAGAACCTCTTCACGGGCCTCCACGTAGGCGCTCTCTGGAAGGATGAAAGGGTCGCCCTGGAAGGGGGCCTCTCCTGGATGAAGAGCGAGGGGAACCTCTCCAACCTCTTCGACTCCCCTCTGGGGGGAGGCGTCAGCCGCTCCCTCGTCTACCTCGACTCCTCCCTGGAGAGCCTCTTTCAGGAGCGGCAGGACCTAACCTTCGGGAACGGGGTGAAGCTCACCCTCCACGCCCTCTTCACGCCTGAAGGCCCCTGGAGCTTCGAGGCCCTCTTCGTTCACCTCCCTTCCCTCCGCTTCCTCTCTTTCGATACCGAAGGAGGCAGTGGGTGGACTCTCCTGCCGACGAAGCCCAAAGGGGAAAGCCTCGACTACCTGGCCGGAAGGGTCCTCTTCGACCTGGACGGTTGGACACTCTGGCTCGGGGCCAAGAACCTGCTGGACAAGAGGCCTCCTCTGGACAGAAGCCTCCTGGACGGGGGAGTCTTGACAACCTTTCCGGGGATCTCCCTGGTTCTGGGAATCCAGAGGGACTTCTGACGGATGCCTTACCTGATCGACGGGAACAACTTGCTGGGGGTGGTCCTCCACCGCCGCAGAGGGGATCCTGAAACCCGCTCCCGTCTCGTTTCGAGCCTCTCCCGCTTCGCCCGGACGAAGGGATGCCGAATCCTCCTCTTCTTCGACGGCCCGAAGGAGTACGATCTCTTCCCCCTGGCCTCGGATCTGGAGCTCTTCTTCTCTCAGGAGAGGGAAGCGGATGAGCTCATCCTGGAAACCCTCGAATCCTCCCGGAACTGGGGCGAGACTCTCCTGGTCTCGGCAGACCGGGAGCTGATCAACTACGCCCGAGGCCGCAAGGTTTCGGTCCTCTCCCCCCGCTCCTTCTTTGACCAACTGCTCCGTTTCGAGAGGGGCGCCCTCGTCGACGCCAAACCGGAACCCCCTCTCTCGGAGAGAGACCTCCTGCAATGGCAGAGACTCTTCAGCCGCCAGTGGTGATCTGGGGCTCCGGGAGAGCGGCCTCCTCTCTCGCCCTCCGTTGGAAGGGTGTGGGCCGCTCCCCCCTTCTCCTCACCCGACGCCTGGACCAGGAGATCGGGCTCTACGGCCTCGAGAGCACCACGGAGTGGAACTCCTCTTTCGCTTCGGCCCCCCTCCTTCTTCTCGCCCTTCCGGACCGGGAGATCCCCGGCGCCGTCGACCGTCTCTCATCCTTCTCCTGGCGGGGAAGAACCGTGGTCACCCTCTCCGGGCTTCTCCCCAGCGCGGTTCTGACGCCCCTGAAGGAAAAAGGGGGAAGAACCCTGGCCGCCCATCCCCTCTTCTCCTTTCCCCGCCGCTTCATGGACACCGGGGAGACGCCCCTCCTCTGGGCCTGGGAGGGAAGCGATGAGGCCCTGGAGGAGTGGAAGAGCCTCTGGTCTCCCCTCCAGGACCGTTACCTTTTTCTCCCTCCCGAAAAGAAGGCCCTCTACCACGCCTCCCTCACGCTCATCTCCAACTACCCCTTCTACCTGATGGAATGGGGCCGACGCCTCCTGAACGAACTCTTCCCGGAGGAGGCTCTGGAGATTTTCAAAACCCTCTCCCTCCAATCCCTACAAGGGTTTCTGGAGAGCGGCTCCATCAGCGGCCCCCTCGCTCGGGGAGACCGATCCCAGGCCTTTCAAGAGGCCGATTCTCTCAAGGACCCGAAGGAGAGAGAGTCTTTCCGTAGGCTCCTTCTCCTTTGCGAGCAGATCAAAAACAAGGAGATTGTTCCATGAAGACCCTCAGCGAAAGAATCTTCGTCGCCCTGGATGTCGACGAAAACCGTTTTGAGCCCCTGGTCAAGAGCCTTCCATCGGCCACCCACTTCAAGATCGGCTTTCCCCTCTTCCTTCGGATAGGACCCCGGGGAATTGAGACTCTGAAAAGGATGGGGAAGAAGGTCTTCCTCGATTTCAAGCTCTTCGACATCCCCAACACCATGGCCGAAGCCGCAGGGTCTCTCGCCGCGCTGGGGGCGGACTTCTTCACCGTTCACCTCTCCGCCGGCCCTGACCACATCAAGCGGGTCGTCGAAAAGATCAAGGAGACCAGGCCCGAGTGCCGCATCCTGGGCGTCTCCGTCCTCACCTCTTTCAACTCCTCAAACCTTGAGCGGATCGGAATCACAACCTCCGTAGCCGATCAGGTCCTGAAACTCGCGCAGATCGGAACCGAGGCAGGCGTGGACGGAATCGTCTCCTCCCCCCTGGAGTTGAAGCCCCTCAGACAACGGTTCGGCGACAGCCTGCTCTACGTCACCCCGGGGATTCGTTCCGCCTCGGCCCCTCCGGACGATCAGAAACGGACCCTCTCCTTCCGGGAGGCCCTCGAAAACGGAGCCTCCTACGCAGTGATCGGCCGTCCCATCGTCCAGGCCGAAGACCCTGAAAGGGCTTTCCTCTCCATCGTAGCCGAAGCCGGGAGCGGAGAGTGAAGAAGGGCCTCATCCTCACCCTCAAGATTCTCTTCAGCCTCGGCGTCATCCTCTACCTTCTCCTCTTCAAGGTCGACCTGGGGAGCCTCTGGAAGGTTCTGAGCAAGGCCAACCCCGGGCTCCTCTTCCTCTCCTTCTCCCTTCACCTCTTCGGCCTCTACCTGAGCGCGCTTCGCTGGAAGGTCCTCATCCAGTGCCAGGAGGAGGCGAAGACCCCCTCCACGAACTACCTGGTTGGATCGTACCTGGTGGGGGGATTCTTCAACCTCTTTCTCCCAACCCGCTTCGGCGGAGACATCGCCCGGGTCATGGACACCCGGGAAGCCGCCGCTTCGACGACCCGTTCCTTCGCCATCGTCGCAGCGGAGAGGATCAACGGGCTGGCGGTTCTCTTCCTCTTCGCCCTCCTGGCCTCCTTCCCCCTCCTGGGCTCTTCCCCCTCCCCCCTGGCTCTGACCGGACTCCTCCTGGGAGCGGGAGGACTCCTTTGCGCCTCCTTGGCCCTCTCTCCCCTCTTTCCCCTCCTCCTCAGAGGGCTCCCCCTCCCCAAGAAGCTCCGTTCGACCGCGGAGACCGTGGCCGGAGTCGTCTCCTCCCTCTGGGTCTTCCCCCGAAAGATGGCCTTGGTCACCCTCTTCTCCCTCCTCCTTCAGTTCAACGTCATCGTCCACTACTACTTCATAGGAAGAGCCGTGGGAATCGCTCTCCCCCTGGCCCCCTACTTCCTCTTCATGCCCATCGTTCTGGTGGTTCTCGTCCTTCCGGTCTCCATCAACGGAATCGGTCTGCGGGAGCTGAGCATGGTTGAGATTCTCAAGAGCTTCCCCGCCCTGGGGAACCCCTACGCCCCGGCGTTGGCCTTCTCCTTCGTCGACCTCCTCTTCAACATCATCCTGGGGGCCATCGGAGGGATCCTCTTCGTTTCCCGGAAAAGATGAGACGGCTCCCCCCTCTTCTCCTTCTTCTGCTCATCCTCAGCCTCGGAACGGTAGGCCAAAACCGTACGGACCAAGAGAAGGAGAAACTTCAAAGACAGGTCTCCCTCCTTCAAGAGCGGTTGAAAGCGGCGGAAGAGGGAAAACAGGGGCTCTCCTCCCAACTCGAAGAGCTCGACCTGAAACTCCAGCTCGCTCAGAAGGAGGAAAACCTTCTCCAGAGAGATTTTAAGAAGGCCCAGAGGGAGAGGGAGGCGGCGTCCCGCCGCAACCAACGCCTGGCCGACCAGGTAGAGGCGCGGAAAAAACAGCTCAAGAACGTCCTAACGGTCCTCTACAAGCGGGGACCCCTGGGCCCTCTAGAGCTCTACCTCTCCGGCAATTCCGCGCTCTCACTCCTTCAGAACCTGGGCCCCCTCCAGACTTTTTCCGACAAGCTCTACCTCTCCTACCGGGAGTACGCCTCCCTCCTTGCCGAGAAGAAGAAGCAGGAGAGGGTCCTGGCTCAAAAAGAGGAGGCGGCGAACCGCCTCTGGGAAGATCGGAGGAGGGTCCGTGCCGAGCTCGAGCAGAGGAAGGGAGAGAAAGACGCGGAGATGAGGCGTCTTCAGAACGAGAAGGAGAGCTTCCAAGGGTTGATCCGGGAGAAGGAGGGTCAACTCCGTAGGTGGGAGAGCCTTCTCAAGGCCCCCCCCTCTACGGCCTCCCCCGCCGGAGCCTCCATCTCCTCCCTCAAGGGCCGCCTCCCCTGGCCTATCAGAGGGAGAGTCACCTTGAAGTTTGGCATCCAACGCCATCCCAAGTATAATATCCGTTTGAAGTCGGCGGGAATCGAAATCACGCCGGCCCGAGGAGAAGAGAAAGTGCGGGTCGTACACAACGGAGTGGTCATCTATGCGGATTACGTCGCCTCCTACGGGCAGACGATCATCGTCGAGCACCCCGGGAAGTACTTCACCCTCTACTCCCACCTGAGGGACTTTCTCGTGGAGAAAGGCGCCACGGTCTCCTCCGGCGAGGTGATCGGTCTGGTAGGAAGTTCCGGCTTTCAAGGGAAAGAGACCCTCTTCTTCTCGGTCCGTCAGGCGTCGACTCCCGAAGATCCTCTCCAATGGCTCGGTTCAAGGGAGGAGGCTAGGCAGTGAAAAAGCTCGCCCTCTTCCTCTTCTCCCTGGGCTTCCTCCTCTCCGCGGCCTTCTTCTTCTCCTGGAGAGAGAGCCGTGAAGGGCTCTCCGCCGGGGCCGCCGAAGAGGCGGAGATGGTCGCCAAGGCCGCGGCGGTGATCCAAAACAACTACGTCGACACCGCCAAGCCCGACGCCGTCTTCGACGAGGCCTTGCGCTCCATGAGCTCACATCTGGACGGCTTGAGCGGATACCTCTCCCCTAGGGAGAAGACTCTCTTCGAAGAGCTTCCCCGTTTAGGGGCCCCTCCCTTTACCCTGGTAAGGCGGTACGGGTTTCCGGTCATCGCCCACCTCTCCCCAAACTACCGTGGAGACCTCCAAGAGGGGGACATCCTCAAGAGGATCGGAGACAGGTCCACCTACAACCGTCCCCTCCTCACGGTCAAGCTCATGCTCATGACCCTCCCCTCTGAGGAACTCTCCTTGACCCTGATCCGGGGAGAGGAGGGAGACCCCGTCCGCCTCTCCCTCAAGACCGATGGTTCTCCCTTTTCGCTCGAGCGCCGCGGAGCGGTCTCCATCCTGACCCCCCTCTTCCTCCGCTCCTCCGAAGACCAACGCTCCCTGGACAAGGCCCTGGAGGATCTCAAGACCCCCTACCTCCTCGTAGACCTGAGGCATCTCTTCTTCTGCCACCCTCTCCAGGCCATCCCCTTCCTTCAAAGCCTCCTCCCCAGAGAGGTGACTCTGAAGCTCAGGGGACCGAAGGGGGAGAGGCTCCTGAGGCTCTCTCCCAAGATGAAGAGAATCCCTAAGGTCGCCGCTCTGGTCGATTCAACGACCGGGGAGGAGGCGGAACTCCTCGCCGCCGCCCTCAAGGAGGCCGGTGCCCCCCTCTACGGGGAGACCACCCGGGGGGAGTGCGGCCTCTTCTCTTCCCTTGGTTTCTCCGACGGTTCTCTTCTGTTGGTTCTCTCCGAGTGCCCCCCCCAGGTTCAGGGGAAGGGGGTCACCCCAAGCCCCGCCCTCTCCCTGGAGAGGGTGTTGAAAAATCCGGAGCCCTTCTTCCATGAAAAAATCCAAAAGCTTCCGCCGAAAAAGAAGTAAAGCCCCGGTTGTCCTCTGGGTAACCCTGGCGATTTTTATCCTCTCTCTGGGAGTGATCCTCCTCTTCCTCTCCCACCTCCCCCGGGAGAAGGACTCCCTCCGACGTCGCCCTCCGGTACGCCGCTCCGCCGTCACCCAGAAGGTGGAACCCTCCAGGGAGAAAGCCCCTTCCCCTGAGAGGGAGCTCAAGACGGCGGTGGAGGATTTTCTCTTCCTCAACAACCTCGAGTTCAGCGAAACCGCCGAGAAGGGACGCCTGCTCTTCAAAACCCTCGCGGACCCACAGGATTACCCCCTTCTTCAAGAGAAGTTCACCCTCTTCTTCCACCGGAAAGGGTACCTCCTCTCCGCGAAGGTCCTGGAAGAGGAGAAACGTTACCTCTGGGAGATCTTTCCCGAGAAGAGCCGGGAAAGCCTTGTTGCCATTCTTGTCGTCTTCAAGAGCCCCCCCGTGAAGGCGAAGCCCATCACCCCTTCCCCCAGGGTGGCCCTGATCATCGACGACATCGGGAACAGCGCGGACACCACGAGGCTCCTCGCCTCGTCCCCTCTTCCTCTGGCGCTCTCCATCCTCCCGGATTCCCCCTACCGGGACGAATCCATCGAGACCGCCAAGAAAAGAGGAAAAGAGATCTGGCTTCACATCCCCATGGAACCGATACCATCCAACGGCAACTCCATGGACTTAGAGGGCTTCCTTAAAGTTTCCATGAGAAAGGAGCTTTTACAAAACTACCTGGAGGTCTTCCTTGAACGCGTCCCCGGAGCCGTGGGGGCCAACAACCATACCGGCTCCCTCTTCACCCAGGACCGGGAAAAGATGAGAACCGTTCTCGAGACTCTCTCCCGTCACGGGCTTCTCTTCGTCGACAGCCGAACCTCGGGCAAGAGCGTCGCCTTCGAGGAGGCCCGACACATGAGAGTCCCTTCCTTGGTTCGGGATGTCTTCGTCGACGGGGAGAGCGAAGAGATGACCCTGCTGAACTTCCGGCACCTCCTCGCCCTGGCCAAGAAGAACGGCACCGCCTTAGGGATCGGCCACCCCAAAGAGGAGACTCTCGCGGTCATTCTTCGGCGCCTTCCCGAACTCCTCAAGCAATCGGGGGTTACCATGGTCCGCCCGTCGGAGCTCATCGTCCCATGAGGGTTCTCTTCTGGGCCGAAGGAGGGGCCGCCATCGGTTCGGGACACCTTGTCCGGAGCACGACTCTGGCAAGGGAGATGAAGAGCCGGCAAGAGGTCGCTTTCCTCGCCGTCTCCGCCGAAAGCCGTGCCTTTCTCTCAAAGAGAGGGTTTCAGCCCCTTTCGCCGGAGACGCTCCCCCAGGAAGGGTACCTCCTGGTGACCGACCTGCGCCACCCCGAGGAGCACCTTCCCCTCCTTGAGGTGGTCAAAGCCCGCGCCTTTCACCACCTCTCCCTTCAGGACCTCGGACTCGCCAAAACCTCCTGCGACACCGTGGTAGACGGCCATCTGAAGGCCCTTTACCCCTACGATGAAGGGGAGAGGCCGGTAAAACTCTTGGGGCCGGAGTACTTTCTTCTCTCCCCAAGGTACATCCATTTTCACGACGCCCCCAGGAAGGTCCCCCGCCGAGTCCGGCGGATCTTCCTCTCCCTGGGAGGGTGGTGCGACACCTCCACACTGCGCCTCTTCGTCGAGCCCCTCCTGAGGGAGGGCTTTACCCTGACCCTGGCCTGGGGGTTCGGGAAGAGCTCTCGGGAGAGGCGTCTCTTCCGCAAGAGTTTCCCCTCGGTCAGGCTCGTCGCGGGCTCTCTGCCCGACACGGCCCGCCGTTACTACGAGGCCGACATCGCCCTGGTCTGCGGAGGAATCTCCTTTTACGAGGCGGCTTGTTGCGGAACCCCCTCTCTCCTCCTGGCGAAAGATTCCCTCCAGGGCTTCGCCGCGGAGAGTCTTGTCAAGGAAGGGTTCGGACTCTCCGGCGGGCTTCTCGAAGAGATCACTCCAGACTCCCTCCTGGAAAAGCTCTCCCCTTACCTCTCCGGCAGAGTCCTTCGCACGGAACATCTCCGCCGCGGCCGGGAGCTCGTCGACGGCAAGGGCCTCTTCAGGGTTCGACACTACCTGGAAGGTCTTCCCCCTCTCTGACCCGCCCCTTTTCCCCCATCCCCTCTCTGTGGTAAAATTGGACCGATTCCCTCCAAGGAGGCTCAATGAAAATTTTCGTCATCGGCGGAGGCGGCCGAGAACACGCCCTGATCTGGAAGCTCTCCCAGAATCCCGACATTAAACAGATCTACGTGGCTCCAGGGAACGGGGGCATGGACGAAATCGCCACCAGGGTCCACCTCTCCGTCAACGACGGCCAAAGCCTCCTCCAGTTCGCCAAGGAGAAGGAGATCGACCTGACCGTGGTCGGACCGGAGGCTCCCCTGGCGGCCGGGATCGTGGACCTCTTCGAGAAGAAAGGGCTGAAGATCTTCGGCCCCTCCCAGAGGGCCGCCCTTCTCGAAGGGAGCAAGGTCTTCTCCAAAGAGTTCATGAGGAAGTACGAGATTCCAACGGCGGACTTTCTCGTCGCCAACACTCCCCAAGAGGCTATGAGCGCCATCGAAAGAGGACGTTTCTCCTATCCCTTCGTCATCAAGGCCGATGGCTTGGCCGCGGGGAAAGGGGTCATCGTCGTCTCCTCCAAAGAGGAGGCCGTCAAGGCCGTAGAGAAGATCATGGTCTCCAAGGAATTCGGCGGTGCCGGAGAGAGGCTGATCCTGGAAGAGTTCCTCACCGGACAGGAGACCTCGTTCATGGTCTTCAGCGACGGCAAGAGGGCCTTCCCCATGGTCACCAGCAAGGATTACAAGCGAAGGGACAACGGCAACGAAGGACCCAACACGGGAGGCATGGGGGCCATCTCCCCCTCTCCCTTCATCGACTACGCCTCCATCCGCATGGTCATGGAAACGATCATCATGCCGACGGTCTTCGGGATGGCCCAGGAATCAAGACTTTTTAAAGGAGTCCTCTACGCGGGTCTGATGATGACCCCCCAAGGTCCCAAGGTTCTCGAGTTCAACTGCCGTTTCGGCGACCCCGAGACGCAGACCATCATGCTCCGTCTCCAAAGCGACCTGCTGGAAATCTTCCTCGGAATCGTCAACAACAGCCTCTCGGACGTTGACATCGATTGGAGCATGAACGCCTCGGGCACCGTCGTCCTCGCCTCCGGAGGGTATCCGGAGCGTTACGAGACCGGGAAGGAGATCTACGGCCTCAGCAGGGGAACCATGATGGAGGGGGTCCAGATCTTCCACGCGGGAACCGAGAAGAGAGACTCCAAGTTCTTAACCTCCGGAGGCCGGGTGCTGAACGTCTGTGCCACCGCCCCCTCTCTGCAAACGGTGATGGAGAAGATTTACACGGCCGTCTCCTTCGTCTCCTTCGAAGGCATGAACTACCGCAACGACATCGGTGTTGAGGAGAAGACATGATCGGTATCGTTCTCGGCAGCAAGTCAGACCTCTCCTTCCTGGAGGGTTCCCTCCCTCTCTTCCAGGATTTCAACGTCCCCTTTACGGTTCAAATCTCTTCGGCCCACCGCACCGCGGAACGGACCAAAGAGATCGTCAAGAAGATGGAGGAGAAGGGAGTGGAGATCATCATCGGCCTTGCCGGCGCGGCGGCCCACCTTCCGGGGGTCATCGCCTCCTTCACAACCCTCCCGGTCATCGGAGTCCCCCTCCCCTCGACGGAGCTGAAGGGAATCGATTCCCTCTTCTCCATTGTTCAGATGCCCGGGGGAATCCCTGTCGCCTCTATGGCCATCGGTAAGGCCGGAGTGAAGAACGCCGTTCTCTTCGCCTTTTCCGTGTTGGCCCTTCACGATCAAGCCCTGAAAGAGAAGATCTCCCTCTACAGGCAACAGCAGAAGGAGAAAATCATTAAAGATTCCTCGGAGATGGAGAAGGAACTCTCACTTTATGCCCACTTTTTCCGCCTCTAACTTCGGCTGCCGCCTCAACCAGGCCGAAACCTCTCTCTGGATCCAGCGTCTCCAGGAGGCCGGATGGACCTTCCTCCCCTCCTGGAAGGGGAGCGACTACCTCCTGATCAACGGATGCACACTCACCCAGAGGGCGGACGCGGAGATCCGCCGCTTCATCCGTCAGGTGCGCAAGGGATCCCCCCGGACCCGCCTGGTTGTGGCGGGGTGCTTCGTCCACACCCACCGGACCTTCCTCTCTGACGAGGGAGTCGATCTCGTCTTCCCGAACGAGGCGAAGGACTCCCTCCCGGAAACTCTCATCTCCGCTCCGGCGGCCCCTCTCTCCACACCCACGCCGACGCTGGCCAGGGGGTTTCTCAAGATCAACGACGGGTGCGACTACCGGTGCCGATACTGCATCATCCCCTCTGTAAGGGGGCCGGCGAGGAGTCTGGCCGAAGAGGCCGTTGAGGAGCGCCTCCGGCAGCTTCTCCGCCTGGGTCACCGGGAGATCGTCGTGACCGGGATCAACATCCTTACCTACCGACGGGAGGAGGGCGTCGACGAGGGCTTCCTCCGCCTTCTCGAGAGACTCCTCGCCCTCTCTCCCTCCTTCTACCTCCGCCTCACATCCTTAGACCCCCGAGCCTTCTCTCCCAGGTTAGCCGGTTTTCTCGTCTCTGAGCCCCGGGTGGCCGCCCATTTTCACCTCTCCCTCCAGAACGGGAGCCCCAAGATCCTTCGGGCCATGGGCAGGCCCGAAGAGGCGGACCGGTACAGCCGAATTCTCTCCCTCCTGGCAAAGAAAGAGGACCGTCTCCTGGCGGCGGACTACATCGTCGGCTTTCCCGGTGAGGGGGAAGAGGAGTTCCAGGAGGGGCTCGCCTTTTTGGAGGGATCTCCCCTGGATTACTTGCACATCTTTCCCTACTCGCCAAGGCCGGGAACTCCCGCCGCCCTTCTCAAACGGCCCCACTCCGCTTCGGTGAAAGAGCGCGTGCAGAGGCTCCGTCGTTTCCACGAGGAGAGGTTCTCCCTCTTCTGCCGCCGGGAGGTGGGTAGGGTTCTCAAAGGGGTGATCATCCGCGCCGGAGAGGTTTTGACCGAAAACTACATGGAAGTTCAGGTTGGAAAGGAGATTTCTACGGAAAGAGAGGGTGTTTTTGTGGAAATGACCGGAGTCGGCAGGGGGAAAATCCTCTCCCTTCTCCCCTAGGATCCCCCTGTTTTCGAATAATTTTCCCTCTCTTCCGGCAAATAGTGAGGAATATTTGACTTTTCTTTCCCAGGTATGGTACTTTATGACTCCATGAAGAGGTCCATTAAGCCTATCCTTCTCGTCGCCCTCATCGGGTTGCTCCTGTTTTTCTTTTTTCGAAGCCTCGACTTCTCTCAAGTGGGCGCCCATATCACCGGCACAAAGATCCGTTGGCTTTGGACCATGTTCCTCTTCATGCCGCTGCAGTACTACTTCCGGAGCCTCCGATGGAGACTCCTTCTGGGAAAAGAGAAGGTCTCCCTGGGCGATGTCTTCTCTTCCACCTCCTTGGGCTTCGCCTTCAACTACCTTCTCCCCGGCCGTATCGGAGAGTGGCTGAGGGCCTATCTCCTCGGCCGCAAGGGGGGGCTCAGCACCAGTTACACCTTCGCCACAGTCGTCCTGGAGAGACTGCTCGACCTTGGGGCGACGGTCTTTCTGGCAGGCCTCTTCTTCCCCTTCCGCAAGAGCCTCATGGGCTCCTTCTCCTCGGAACCGACCGTCTTGACGCTGATCTCCAAGGGAAGCCTCCTGGCCTTTCTTTTCTTGCTCTCCATCGCAATCTTCCTCTTCTTCCTCTACCGGGGAGGCGAGAGGTCCCTGGCCCTCTGGACCCGTTGGGTTCACCGATTTTGTCCGGCCCGTTGGGCTAAGCCTCTGGCGGAAACGGGAGAGAGGTTTCTCCAAGGGGTGATCTCTTTCTTCGGCAACCCCCACAAGGGGGCCATCCTCTTTCACTCCCTCATGGTGTGGGTCTTCATCGCCGCCTCCTATTGGGTCGGCCTCTGGGACTTCGCCCTCACCATGAAACCCTTTGCCATAATCCCCTACGTGGTGGCGCTCCTGGCCGGCTCTTCGATCCCCACCCCCGGTATGGTCGGTGGATTCGAGGCCCTCTCTCAGCTGGCCTTGACGGGTCTCTACGGAATGGAGGCCAACAAGGCCGCGGCGGCAACGATTCTCTTCCACTTTTCCCTGATCTTCGCCACTTTTCTCACCGCTCTCCCCTTCTTCTTCAGGGAAGGAGGAGGACTCTTCCGCCTGGCCCTTCGCAGAGGTGAGGAGAGACCGTGAGATGCCCTTTCTGCAAGAAGGACCAGATCAAGGTTCTCGACACCCGAGAGGTTAAGAACGGGTGGGAGACCCGTCGGCGAAGGGAGTGCCTCCACTGCGGCGCCCGCTTCACGACCTACGAAAGAATCGAAGAGCGGCCTCTGCTGGTCGTCAAGAAGAACGGCGAGAGAGAGCCTTACGACCGCGAGAAGATCGTTAAGGGGCTCTTGAAGGCGTGTGAAAAGCGGCCCGTCAGCGCCCAGGAGATCGAAACCGCCGCCGACGCTGTAGAGACACGACTCTTCGAATCCGGAAACCGCGAGGTCCGTTCCTTGACCATCGGCGAGCTTGTGATGGCGGAATTAAGAAGGATCGACAAGGTCTCTTACGTCCGTTTTGCCTCGGTGTATAAGGATTTCCGGGACATCGCGGAGTTTGAGAAGGAGTTAAAGTCTCTCAAGAATAGAAGAAGAGGGGGAGAACCCGATCATGAGCAGTAAACAACGCCCCGCCTCCCAAAGTAAGAAGGTTTCCGGTTTCTCCGAGGAGCGTTTACACCGCTTCGCTCCCGCAGTCGATGTCAGCGAAACCTCAGAGCACTACTTCGTCCGGGTCAACTTACCCGGAGTCAAGCCCGATAAGATCAACCTGAAGATCCACGGTCAGACCCTTCTTCTCGAAGGGGTCAAACCCCGTCCGAAGCTGGACGGCGAGGAGACCTACCTTCTCTTGGAGAGGTCCTTCGGCTCTTTCACAAGGAGCGTATCGTTCCCGCTCCCCATTGTGGAGGAGAAGACCGAAGCCACCTTCTCCCAGGGAGTCCTCACCGTCTCCCTTCCGAAGACCAAGAAGAGGAAGAGGGTTTCCATCAAAACAGAGCAAGGAGAAAAAGAATGAGCGACGACAAAGAGAAGAAAGAGCCGATCTCCCCGGAAGAGGAGAAGGGTGAAGAGAATAGAGAAGAGATCCCCGTCGAGGGCCTCGACATTTCCCACAAGGGGCCGGCGGATTCCGGCGACATCACGGACTCGATCCCCGATGAGCTTCCGGTGATCTTCATTCGGGACCTGACGGTCTTTCCCTACATGGCCCTCCCCCTCCACGTCGGCCGTGAGAAGTCGAAGAAGTCCGTCGATAAGGCCCTTCACGGGAACCGGATGGTCCTCCTTCTCACGCAGAAGGACGCCAAGGTGGAAGAGCCTGTGGAGAAGGACATCTACCGGGTGGGCACGGTGGTCCTGATCCTTCGGATGCTGAAGCTTTCCAGCGGAGACGTGCGCCTCTTCGTCCAGGGCATTCTCCGCGCCCGCGTCAAAGAGTTGGACCTGGAAGGGGC
>JAMOAD010000081.1 GCA_023621955.1 Acidobacteriota bacterium | reverse complement strand
TCTGTATGCTCCAAGAGGACCGGGAGCTGAGGGAGATCTACGGGAAGGCGAGTTTCGTTCTGGCCGACGGCATGTCCATCGTCTTCGCCTCCCGTCTCCTGGGCTCTCCCCTTCCGGAACGGTGCAGTGGGGCGGACCTCTTCACCAGCCTCTGCGAGGCTCTGGCGCCCCTGAAGATGGGCGTCTTCCTCCTGGGAGGCCAGGGGGGGGCGGAGAAGATCGCCGAGGCCAAGCTGCGGCGGGAGTACCCCGGCCTGGCCGTCCACTCCTACAGCCCGCCCTTCGGCTTCGAAGACGACCCCGGAGAGACCGCCGGGATCGTCGATCGGATCAACCGTTCCGGCGCGCAGGTCCTCTTCGTCTTCGTGGGCACTCCCAAGAGCGAGAGGTGGATCTTCCGCAATTTTCAGGGTCTGCGCGCGCGGTTGGCCCTCTCTCTGGGACAGGCTCTCTCCTTCTACACCGGCGCTCACCGGCGCGCCCCCCGGTGGATGCAGAGGGCGGGGCTGGAGTGGTTCTTCCGTCTCTGCCAGGAGCCCGGAAGGCTCTGGAAGCGGTACCTGATCGGCAACACCCGCTTCCTCTTGCTGGTGGCCAAGCAGTTCTTCAAGAGAGGAGCGGTCTGTGAGAGTAAGAGCCGTTGACCGGCTGGGGGAGGCCCTCCTTCTCTTTCTGGTTCTCCTGGGAGGCGCCGGAGCCTTCGCCCTCCTCTCCGGGAATCCCCTCTTCCGTCTCGTCGGCCTGAGGGGGGCGGCCTCCCCCTACGGCGCCTCCCTTCCCGGCGACGGACTTCTGTTCACGAGGTCTGTCGCCGCCCTACTGATCGGCCTCGGTCTCCTGGCCCTGGGGGCTCTCCTCTTCCCGAACCGCGCCGACCGGGTCCTCTCCTCCTTCCTTCGGCTGTGGGAGGGGCTGGAGGAGAGGAAACCGATGCTTCTCCTGTTTCTGGTGGCGCTGGCCTTCGGAGTCTACGGGGGCTCCTTCCGGATCGGCTACTACGCCGACGACTTCGTCTGGCGGATCGAGGCGGGACGCTCCGCGGCGGAGATCCGCCACATCTTCTCCCTCTCGGTCAGCCACTTCTTCAAACCCCTGACCCACCTCCTCCACCTCGTCCAGTTCCGGTTCTTTTCGGATCCCCACCCGGCCCACCTCTGCGGCCTTCTGTTGCACGGGGTGAACGCCTTTCTCCTCTCCCTGGTCGTCTCCGCCCTGAGCCGGCGCAAGGGTCTGGCCCTCCTCTCGGCCCTCCTCTTCTGCGTCTACTCGGTGAGCAACCGTTCGGTGATGTGGCTCTCTGGAAGTGAGATCACCCTGGGGGCGACCTTTTACCTCTTGACGCTCCAGGGGTTTCTGGGTTTCCTGGAGCGGTCGGACCGGTTCTCTCTCGCTTCGGCCCTGCTCTTCTGCCTGCTGGGGCTCTTGACAAAGGAGGCGGTGATCACCGTCGTTCCCACGCTGATTCTGATCGCCCTCTTCCGGAAGAGGGAGCGTTTGGGAATCACCGCGCTTCTCTTCGGCTCCCTGGGACTCCTCTACCTCGCCCTGGAGTTTCTGATCCAATCCGGCGGCTTTCTGGTCACCCAAGGCCTCTACGGCTTCCGTCCCTTCCTTCTCCTGGAGAACCTCTGCCTCTACCTCTTCGTCTCCCTGGTCCCCCAAGGTCACAAACTCCTGGCCGCCCTTCCCCCCCTCCGCCTCTTGGTCTTCCTGGCCGTGCCGGCGGTGACCCTGTTCGCTCTCGGCAAGGGGGGGAAGTTGACGAGGTTCTTCCTCCTCTGGGAGCTTCTCCTTCTCACCCCCTTCCTCCCCTTCAACCTTCCCGTTCAGCCCCGCTACCTCTACCTTCCCGCCCTGGCCTTCTGCCCTCTGCTGGCGCTTCTCCTCCTTCACTGCCGAGAGCGTCTCTTGGCCGGAGTGAAGAGGGGGAGAGCCCTCTTCGCCATCGTCTTGGTGGCGCTGGTCGCCGGGAACGCGCTGATCGTCCAGGTGGCCGCCGTCAGAATGGCCAAGGAGTCCAGGCAGGTTCAGCAGTACCTCCGCTCTCTGCGGGCCGACCCGGAGAGAGCGGCCGAGGTCCGCCGGGGCCTTCTCCCTCCGGATTCCCCCCTTACCGCCGATCATCTGCGAGCGGCGTTGGAGATCGAAGATGACCAATAGAACCGCCCTCCTCAAGGCTTTTCGCTCCTGCGCCCTCCTGGCGTTTTCCCTCCTCGCCGCCGTCTTCGTCTTCCTGACCTGGATCCACGGCCACGAGCGGTTGGGCTTTTCCCGGGCCTCCTTCGTGGAGATGGTCAACGGGACCGCTTCCCGCCCCTTCGTCCACAGAACGCTGGTCCCCTCTCTGGCGCGTTTGGGCGCGGGCCTCCTGCCGAGGCATTGGAAGGGGAGGGTCGACGCCTGGATCGACCGGTTCCTTCCCACCAGAGTCCTTCGGGAGAAGTGGCCCCGGGGCTTTGAACTCGAATACGCCCTGGCCTTGGCCCTGATCTTCCTCTCCCTTCTGGGCTTCATGGCGGTCATGGGTCGGGAGGTTCAGGGGTTCTACCGACCCTCGCCCTGGGCCCGGGATCTCCTGCCGGCGGCGGCGGTGTCGCTCCTTCCGGTCTTCTTCCTTTCGGGCACCCACTTCGTCTACGATTTCCCGGCCCTCTTCTTCTTCACCCTCCTGCTCTCTCTGTTGAGGAGACGCCGGTGGCTCTGGTTCTACCCTCTCTACGGGTTGGCCCTGTTGAACAAGGAGACCGCCCTCTTGGTGTGTCTGCTCTTCGCCCTCCACTTCTTCTCCAGGATGCCCAGGAGGCGGTATATCGTCCACCTGACGGCCATGATCGCGCTCTTCGCCCTGGTCAAGCTGGGCCTCACGCTGGCCTTCGCCGACAACCCCGGCCCCCTGCTGGAGAACCACTTTCGGGAGAACCTCTTCACGCTGATCACCCCCTTCCCCCTGGGGAGGGCTCTGGAAGTCGCCCTGGTTCTCCTCCTCCATTTCCGGGGCTTTCGGAAGAAACCGGAGTTTCTGCGCCACGCCCTGATCCTGGTGGTCCCCTTCGCTCTCCTTCAACTCTTCTTCGGCGTGGTTGGAGAACCCCGGGTCTACTACGAGGTGTATCCGGTCCTCTTCCTCCTGGCGGTCCCCACCGCCCGGACTTTCTTAGGGTGGGAGTCGGCTAGACTCCCTGGATCTTCC
>JAMOAD010000005.1 GCA_023621955.1 Acidobacteriota bacterium | reverse complement strand
GAGGGTCCGACGAGGTCGACGCCGCAGGAGTAGAGAGAGGGGGTGAAGGCCAGGCCCGCCAGTGTGGCGTACCCACCGTAGGAGCCGCCGAATATGCAGATTTTCTTGGGGTCGGCGATTCCCTTGGATAGGGCCCATTGAACGGCGTCGGTCAGGTCGTGTTGCATGGAACCGACTCCCCATTCCCCGTTTCCGGCGTTGAGAAACTTCTTGCCGAAGCCTGTGGAACTCCGGAAGTTCACCTGGAGAACCGCGTAGCCTCGGTCGGCGAGCCACTGAACGTTGGGGCTGTAGCCCCAGACATCCCTTCCCCAGGGGCCGCCGTGAACAAAGAGGACCAGAGGCAATCCTCTCTTCCCTTCGAAAGCGGCGGGTACGGTCAAATAACTGACCAAGGGGAGACCGTCTCTGGACTTGATGACTACCGGGGTCATCTTGGAGAGCTTGTGCTTTAAGAGTTCCGGTTGGCTGAGGAAGAGGAGCTCACTCTTCTTCTTCTTCCGGTCGTAGAGGTACCATGCTAAGGGGGCATCGTCTCTGCGGTAGGTGACGATCCACTGTTTATCGGTGTTGTCCCTGCCGGTGACGGAGAACTCCCCATCACCGAGAAGCGACAAGTTGGCGAAGTCCTCTCTGACCTTGGAACTTAAAATTTTCCAACCGTTGCGGAGGTAGTTGAAAGAGACCGCCTCGACGGTATAGTCGTCGGGGTTGAGCAGGACGGCTCCCATGTCGGCCTTGGGGTCGCCGGCGATGGTTTCCAGCTCTCTTCCTGAGGCGATGTCAACCTTGACCAGACGCGTTGTGTCTGCGCCCAGAGAGGTCTCCAGGTAGAGAGCCTTTCCGTCGAGGGTAAAGGAGACGACGTTGCCTTCATCTCCGAAGGGCCAACGCATGAGCTCCCGCCAGGAGCTCTTCTCGTCGTCTCGAACCAACAAACTCGTAGACCCGTCCTTGGTGTCCTGCGCCATGGCGCCCCGAACCTTCAACTCCCTGTCGGCGAACCAGCTCAGAACATTCCCAGGGTTTTGCGTGTCCAAAAGGATGGCCCCGCTCTCCAGGTCGACTCTGTAGACATCGAAGAGGGACCGGTTTCGAAGGTTGAGAGAGACCAGCATCTCTTTCGGGTGGTTTCGGCTGAGAAGGATCTCTTCCGCCTTGATCCCCTGAAAGGGGGTCAGGTCACGGACCGTGCTGTTCTGGAGGTCCACGGAGTAGACGTGGTCATTCTCGTCGCCGTTGAGATCCTGAAAGTAGAAGATTTTTTGGCCGTCCATCGCCCAGCGGTAGAATTTGATTCCCCGGTGGGTGTCGTTGCTGACTTGCCGATCGTCGCTCTTGCCGATGGTGCGAACCCAGATGTTGAGGACTCCCTTCTCCGATGGGGCCAGATAGGAGAGGCGCGTCCCGTCGGGAGAGATCTGTGGGGACGACCGAACAGGGTTGCCGAAGAGAAGCTCCCTGGGAATCAATCCGGGTTCTTGGGCGGAAGCCGCAAGAAAGGGTACGGCTAAGGAGAAAAGCAAGAAAAAAACGGTTGTTCGCAAAGAGAACCTTCTGATCATCCTTCTCCTCCTGGAATCGAAGTCGCCTTTACGAGATATGAAGAGTTGAAGAGGGTGGAATAGGAGAGATACGGAATCTTGGGGAAAAGGTTCCTTCCTGCAGGGAAATTCGGAGCTCCAAGGAGCGGAAAGTCCTGTCGAGAGTGATCTGAAAGGGAGCCGCCCCTATCCGAAGCGAAGGGACTCTCTAGGTTTGCTATCGAAATCGAGAGAACCCTAGGAGGTCAGAGGGATATCATCTTTTCCAAGGCGAGGCTCGCCCTCTTTCTCAGCTCCTCGGGGAGTTCAACGGCATGGCGTTCCTCTTTGAGGGAGATGAGAATATCCTTCAGGGAGGTTCGTTTCATGTTGGCGCAGACTTTGACGGAACCTAAGAGGAAGAAGGCCTTCTTCGGATTCTCCTTCAGGAGGCGGACGAGAATCCCCTCTTCCGTGCCGATGATGAAGCGGCTCTTGGGGGAGGTTCGCGCGTATTCAAGCATTCCCGACGTGGAGAGCACCTTGTCGGCTAAGAGGGAGACAGGGGCCGGAACTTCCGGATGGACAAGTATCTCCGCCTCCGGGTGCCTCTCCCTGGCGAGTCGTACCTCTTCGACGTTGAAACGGTTGTGAACGTAGCAGTAGCCGTCGTAGGGTATGATCTCTTTCTCAGGAAGCTGGCGGGCGACCCAAGAGGCCAGATTGCGATCAGGAAGGAAGACGATCCTCTTGTTAGGTTGTGCGGCGACGACCCTGACGGCGTTGGAAGAGGTGCAACAGACATCGACTTCCGCCTTCACCTCGGCGTCGGTATTGACGTAGGCGACAAAGGCGGCGTCAGGATACTCCTTTCTGAGACGCCGAACCGCTTCGGCGTTGACCATTTCCGCCATCTGGCAGCCCGCCTCGGAGCGGGGGAGGAGGACCTTCTTCTCGGGGTTGAGAATCTTGGCCGTCTCTGCCATGAAGCGGACACCGGCGAAGACGATGATCTCGGCGTCCGTGCTCTTCGCCTTTCGAGAGAGCTCCAAGGAGTCTCCAACAAAGTCCGCGATCTCCTGGACCTCTCGGACCTGGTAGTTGTGGGCGAGAATGACAGCCCGCTTTTTCTGAGCGAGAGTGCGGATCTCCTCTAAGGTGTTCTCCATCTTCTCCTCCTGAAAACCCTCTCTTGGGGCTGGACTATCTTTCATTATAGGGGAGGAAGGGTGGAGTTGTCAAAGCGCCTCTTTCCAGCGGCTCAGTAACGCTCTTCTGCCGAGAGGCTCACTGGAGGGACGTTAACGTTGGCTTCCATTCGGTAGACACCCTGTTCGCCTTCGGCGATCTCTCCGTCGTAGTGGAGGAGAGTGTTGTCGACAGACTCGGCAACGGAAAACTCCTCCACGGAGGTCTCATCCCTCTAGTCCGGCCGTCGGTAGAGTCGTATCTCCCCCGATGCTCTCTGCCTGGATCTGAACCAGCATGAACTCGGATCGGCCAGCCCCCTCACTTTGATCCAATCTATGAGCTTTTCAGGGGAAGAGAG
Organism: Acidobacteriota bacterium; assembly: GCA_023621955.1. Taxonomy (GTDB): domain Bacteria; phylum Acidobacteriota; class Aminicenantia; order JAMOAD01; family JAMOAD01; genus JAMOAD01. Next base: position 125 of record JAMOAD010000005.1, on the reverse strand, counting down.
TCTCGTCGACTAGACGTCTGTAGACGGTCGGCATGGGAAGCTCCTTCAGCCTCTCTTGGGAGAAGGCCTGAAAAGAGCCTGCTTCCTGGACGAAAAAGAGAAGAGGGAAGAGGAGTTCTCGATAG
>JAMOAD010000198.1 GCA_023621955.1 Acidobacteriota bacterium | reverse complement strand
CGGTTTTGGCCCTGGAGAGCCTCCCCTTAGACGGGGTCTTTTCGGATTGGACGGTTCTGAACGGATTCGAAAGGCTTCCCTCCTCCTGGAAGGTCCTCTGGTCAGAGAGGGGAGGGTATCCAACCGAGGTGAGGGGGTGGTTTGGCATCGAACCTCAGCAAGCCCGGCGGATTCTCCTGAAGGCCTGCCCGGCGCCGACTTCGGCTTGGGTCTTTCGCCGCTCCGCTCTCCCCTCTCCGGCCTGGAACGAGAAGTTGGACTGGGGAGAGGATTGGGCCCTCCAGATCGACCTCTTCCTGCGTGGGAAGGGGACCATGGGGTTCACCATGGAGAAACTCTGGGAGAAGAGGGTGGGGAACGACAACCTTTCCCTCCCCGGCGGGGCCCATCGTGAGAACCTCCACAAGAGGATCGAGAGGAATCTGGACGTGCTTTTCGCAGAGCTGGAGCCCCTCTTGACCAAGAGAGAGCGGCGCGTCTTCCAAGGTCACTACTCCGAAAATGACCTCAACTCCGCCTTAGCCGCTCTTCGAAGGGAGACGAACCCTTCCTCTCTCTCCCGGATGTCCTTGGAAAGCCTCTGCCACCCCTTTCTGGCGGCGAAGATGGTGCGGCTGTTCTTCTCCCGTCGTCTCTCCCGGGTTCTGAAAAGAGCCCTCTCGCCGAAACAAGAGCGTCTTACCGTAAGGAGGTACCAGTCTTGAAAAGCAAGCTCTATTTCCTTCATATCCACAAGGTCGGAGGCAACTCCCTGGTCAAGGTTCTCAGGAAGGGTTACGGTGAAAACGAAATCCTCCCTGTCGGCCTCTGGCGTGAGATTATCGCCCTTCCCAGGGAAGAGATCATGAGATACCGCTTCTTCTCCGGCCACTTCGGCACGGGCCTCTACTCCCTCCTGAAGGAAGAGCCTCCCACGGTGACTCTTCTCAGAGACCCCTTCGAACGGGCGGTCTCACAGATTCTTTACTGGCAGAGGATTACGGCGAAAAACGTTCAGAAGAGAGTCTGGAACCAAGGGGTTCTCTCGCTCAAGAAGCTGGCCCCCGCGATTCTTACCGGCTCCGACCTCGAAGAGGCCCTTTCCTCCCCCCTGGTTCGTGCCTACCTCCAGGACTACCAGGCCAGAAGCCTGGGAATCCCCCTCAACCTAGAGCCTTGGCTCGGGAAAGACCCGCAGGGAGTGAACTTTCACGAGTTGCTGAGCGATCAGGAGAAGGGCCAAGATCTCTCCCGGGTGAGGGTGGTTGCTCTCGCCAAAGAGCGAATCGACAAGTGCTTGGCCGTCGGCTTAACCGAGAGGATGGGGGATTCGATCCGCCTCTTCTGTAAGAGGGTAGGGACTCATCCTCCCTTTCTGACCCCTATGGAGAACAGTCATCCCTTGAGGGCAAAACGTCCCTTTCTCTCCTACCGGGAGGGGAAGAACCTCTCCCAGGAGTCGATCAAAACCTTGGACGAACTGGTCGCTGGAGATCTGGAGGTTTACCAATACGCGCGCCAGAAGTTTGAGAAGGAGATGGTCTCCCTGGGGAGAACCTTTTCCTCTTTTCCCTTGGAACCCCGGGAGGCCCCACGCCCCGTTGTCGTCTCTCTCTACGCTGCGACACGACTTCAAGAGAAGTATGAGGGGCTTCTCTACCGGGTGGGACACCGAGGGTGGAAAGAGACTGCTGAGGAGGTCTCCTCACGGTGGAACAAATGGTTCTGGATCAAGCGGGAGACTCTGTTGACGGAGTTTCACGCTCCCCGAATCCCTCTCTACTTCTTCCATATCCACAAGACCGGGGGGATGAGCCTCTCCAAGATTCTCAAGGCCCTCTACCGGAAAGAGGACAGGATCGGTTTCCGGGACTGGCAGCAGCTCCTTAAGATCCCCCAGGAACAGTTGGAGAAATGTCTCTGTTTCGACGGCCATTTTGCCACGGGGCTCTACTCCCTGAGGGATGAGAGGGATTTAAGAAGCGTGACCTTCCTCAGGGACCCCTTCGAACGGACGGTTTCCAACTTACGCTTTTGGCAGTATACCATCCCCGAGGGTGTCCAGAAGGGGATCCGTCCTGCCGGGATGTTGAAGGATCTCTCCGCCCTCCTGACCGCAGGGCTCTCCCTCCGGGAGGCTCTGGAGGATCCTTTCATTGTCGATCTTTTTCGAAATTATCAGACCAGGATGCTCGGAACACCAATCGACTTCAAGCAGATCCAAGAGAAGGAGAAGGTCAAATATCCTTTCCCCTTCCTGCTCCTTGAGCAGTCCAGGGGGATATCGGAGGAGGAACTCTTCGAGAGAGCCAAGGAGAGGCTGAGAAAGATGGCCGTCATCGGCTTCACTGAAGAGATGGGAGAGGGGGTGGCTCAAGTTTGCCGCCTTCTCGGCGTGGCGCCTCCCGAGATCTTACCTGAGGAGAACATCAATGCGGCCCGCAAGAGTGTGAGAGAACGGTACCGGGGGAGGGAGGAGTTCTCCGGAGAGGTTGAGGAGATCATCGACAACATCACCGTCTACGACAGGAGACTCTACCAATATGCCAAAGCCTTGGGGAAGCACTGAACCCTTCATCGACTCCCTGCAGAGAGGGAGCCGCAAGGAGGTCGTCCTCACCGAGGGGAATCTCCAAAGGCTCAGGTACATAGGGCTGGGGATCCGCCTTCTCTGGGAGTCCGCTCCGGGGTGGACTCTTCTGAGCCTGCTGGTTCTCTCTCTCCAAAGCCTTCTTCCGCTTCTCAAACTCTACATCTTGAAGATGATCATCGACGAGGTGAACGTCATGGTCTCTTCCGCCTCCGCCGTCCCTCCCCGCCTCGCCTTCCTCATAGGAGCCCTGGGGGGGGCCTACCTCCTCCACGCCTTGGCTCACTCCTTCTCTTCCCTCGTGAGCGAAGCCCAAGGGTTGGCTTTGACAGACCATGTTCAAGAGGTGATTCAGAACAAATCCCTGGAGATGGGGCTAAGCTTCTACGAAAACCCCTCCTACTTCGACACCCTCCACAGGGCTCAGCAAGAGGCGCCGGTTCGTCCCGTCAGAATCGTCAACAGCCTGGTGTCCATCGTCCAGAACTCCTTCACCCTCATCGCCGTGGCCGTCCTTCTGGGAACTCTCCACTGGTCGGCGCCGCTTCTCTTCATCCTCTCTTCCGTTCCTGGACTCTTCATCCGCCTCTCTTACGCCCATAAGCTCTTCTACTGGCGCAAGAAGAGGACAAAGACGGAGCGCTACTCCCTCTACTT
>JAMOAD010000391.1 GCA_023621955.1 Acidobacteriota bacterium | reverse complement strand
CGGGGAGATCGAGGGGTTGGTCTCATCTCAGGGGGAGGGGAATGCTCTTCTGGAAAGAGTCTGCGGGCTCTTGAAGGAGAGAGTGGAGAGTTACGACTGGGTCGGTTTCTACCTCGTGGACGTCGAGAGGGAGAGGGAGCTGGTCCTTGGCCCCTTCGCCGGGGAACCGACGGACCATAAACGGATCCGCTTCGGCCAGGGGATATGCGGTCAGGCCGCCGACCTGCTGAAGGTCTTCATCGTTGCGGACGTGACCAAGGAGAGCAACTACCTCTCCTGCAACGCCCGGGTCCGCTCGGAGATAGTCATCCCTCTCTTCAGGGGGGAAACCCTCGTCGGGGAGCTCGACATCGATTCCCATCTTCCCGACCCTTTCGACGAAAAGGACCGGCTCTTCCTGGAAAAGGTCGGGGCCTTGGTGGTTCCTCTCCTATAAAGCCCGAAAGAGGACTCCGCCTGAGAGGGAGGGAACGGCGAGGGACTCTCTCTGCCGTCGGGATTCTTGAAAGAGGGGTCCCGCTTTGACACGGAGGGGGTTCTTTGTTACCCTCTCCTTAGAGGAGAAGGGGGATGAAAGAGAAGGAAGAGAACCAGAGCTCCCTGGAGTGGAACCGTTACCTTCAGGAGATCGAGAAGAGGGCCTATGAAATCTCCCTCGAACGGATCAGGGAGAACCGTCCGGGCGACAGACTCTCGGATTGGTACAAGGCCGAGAGAGAGATCAAAGCGAAGTACGGTCTCTCGGATGGGGGGAAAGGAGAGAAGTGAAACTTCTAGGAGCCCACGTCAGCATCGCCGGAGGGGTTTCCCGAGCGCCGTTGAATGCGGAGGCGATCGGAGCCAAGGCCTTCGCCATGTTCACGAAGAACCAGCGCCAATGGAACGTCCCCCCTCTGGGCGAAGAGGAGGTCGAGCTTTTCAAGAGGAACTGCCGGGAACAGGGCTTTCCCCCGGAGGCGATCCTGCCCCACGACGGTTATCTCATCAACCTCGCCAACCCCGAGAGGGAAGAGTGGGAGAGGTCGGTGGCCGCTTTTACCGATGAGATGAGGCGTTGCCAGCTGTTAGGGCTCAAGAGCCTCAACTTTCATCCGGGGAGCCATAAGGGAGCTCTCTCGGAAGAGGAAGCTCTGAAGAGGATCGCGGAAGGGGTGAACCGGGCCCTGGGAGAAACCGAGGGCGTTGTGGCGGTGATCGAGAATACCGCAGGGCAGGGGAGCAGTCTGGGGTACAAGTTCGAACACCTGGCCAGGCTCTTGGAACTCTTCTCCGACCCTTCCCGGGGAGGGGTCTGCCTCGACACCTGTCACCTCTTCGCCGCGGGGTACGAGCTCAGGGACGAAGAGGGGTACCGAAAGACCTTTGAGGAGTTTCAGAGGGTCGTCGGCTTCAAGTACTTGAGGGGAATGCACCTGAACGATTCCAAAGGTGAGTACGGCAAGAGGCTTGACCGGCACCACAGCCTCGGGGAGGGGTTCTTAGGGTGGGAGCCCTTTCGGCGCCTCGTGAACGATCCGAGAGTCGAGAATATCCCCCTGATTCTGGAGACCATCGACGAAACGAAATGGGAAGAAGAGATTCGCAGACTCTACGGATTTCTAGGAAATTAGGGGGGGTTACCCCCCTTCTCGATTCGTGGTAGAATGTTCAATGGTATCCTTCGTAATCCACTCTCCGTCACTTCAAAAAACGAAAAATATCATTCCAAGGAGGTAATCCATGTCGGATAAATCTTTCAACCCTTTTAAGATGGCACAGCAACAGTTTGACGCAGTCGCGGACAAGCTCAACCTTGATAAAGCTACCCGTGATCTGCTCCGCAACCCCATGAGAGAGTACCACTTCACGATTCCCGTGAAGATGGATGACGGAACGGTCAGAATTTTTCAGGGCTTCAGGGTTCAGCATAACGACAGCCGCGGTCCCGCCAAGGGCGGCATCCGCTTCCATCCCGAAGAGACCGTGGACACCGTCCGTGCCTTGGCCACTTGGATGACCTGGAAGACCGCTGTCGTGGACATCCCGCTGGGCGGAGGAAAGGGAGGAGTCATCTGCGATCCCCGCGTCCTCTCCATGAGGGAACAGGAACAGATCTGCCGCGGCTGGGTTCGCCAGATCGCCCGCAACGTCGGTCCCGTCCAGGATGTCCCGGCTCCCGATGTCATGACCAACGGACAGCACATGCTCTGGATTCTTGACGAGTACGAGCACATCCATGGCGGACAGTACCCCGGCTTCATCACCGGTAAGCCCGTTGGGATGGGCGGATCTTTGGGCCGCACCGAAGCCACCGGCTACGGCGTCATCTACACGGTCCGGGAAGCCCTCAAACACCTTGGCATCGACATCAAGAAGGCCACCGCTTCCGTCCAGGGCTCCGGGAACGTTGCCCAGTACGCCATCCAGCTCTTCTCTAAGCTGGGCGGAAAAGTGATCGCCGTCTCCTGCTGGGATAACAAAGACAAGAAGGCTTACACCTACGCCTGCAAAGAGGGAATCTCCTCCGAGAAGCTCTTGGGCTCTGTGGACAAGTTTGGAACCATCGACCCCGAGAAGGCGAAGAAGTACGGATGGGAGAAGCTTGATGGCGATGCTTGGATCGAACAGGAAGCCACCGTTTTGATCCCCGCCGCTCACGAGAACACCATCAACGCCGAGAACGTCAACAAGATCAAGGCCAGCGTGAAGCTGATCGCCGAGGGAGCCAACGGACCCACCACCCCCGAAGCGGACGTCGTCATCCAGAAGAAGGGGATCTTCCTGGTTCCCGACTTCCTGTGCAACGCCGGCGGAGTGACCTGCTCCTACTTCGAACAGGTTCAGTGCAACATGAACTACTTCTGGCCCAAGGAAGAGGTTCTTGAGAAGCTTGACAGCAAGATGACCTCCGCTTTCCACGCCGTCTTGAAGATGGCCCAGGACAAGAAGGTCTACAACCGTGACGCCGCCTACATGATCGCTATTCAGCGGGTCGCCGACGCCTGCCGCCTCCGCGGTTGGGTCGGTCTTTGAGCCTTTCTGACATAAACGCTTCTTGAGGGGGGGGAGCCTTTCAGGCTCCCCCCCTTTTTTCTTTCTTCTTGACAATTCTGTCTCCTTTGATGTAGAAAAAAGAAAAGAGGGGGAGGGATGGACAAGAAGAGTAGGCTTTTAATAGTCGAAGATGAAGCCATCGTCGCCAGAGATATCGAAGATGTCCTGAAGAGGTTGGGCTACGATGTCTGCTG
>JAMOAD010000387.1 GCA_023621955.1 Acidobacteriota bacterium | reverse complement strand
GGAGCCGAGACGAAAGGCGACACAAGCTTCGCCTGCCGCGTCTCTTTTACCCATTATTTTTAAGGAAAGCCCGGGAAAACCAGGGGGAACCGTCGGCCTTCGTTCCGCCGGTCCCCTTGACAAGAGAGGGGGATTTTGTTATTTCTGACATGTGGTATTCATAAACTATGCGACTAGACAGATTTCCGTAAAGATCGTTTATTACGGTCCCGGGCTGAGTGGAAAAACAACAAACCTCCATTATGTCTACCAGAAAACCGATCGGAAGGATCGGGGAGAACTGGTCAGTCTCGATACCGATACCGAAAGAACCCTCTTCTTCGATCTCCTCCCCATGGAGGTCGGCAAGATCGCCGGCCTCGCCACGAAGATTCAGCTCTACACGGTTCCCGGTCAAGTTCACTACAACACGACCCGTAAACTGGTCCTGAAAGGGGTCGACGGGGTCGTCTTCGTCGTCGATTCTCAAGCTCCTCTCTTAGAGGCCAACAAGGAGAGCTTCCGAAACCTTCTTGAGAACATGGCGGAGGACCACATCCGTATCGAGAAGATTCCCTTGGTCTTTCAATTCAACAAGAGGGATCTCTCCAACGTCCTTCCCCTGGACACGTTGAACTCGATCTTCAACCCCAGAAACCTCGCCTATTTCGAGGCCTCGGCGATCAAGGGCGAAGGGGTCTTCGAAACCTTGAGGGAGATCACGCGCCAGACCCTGGGGTCCGTCAAGGGCAGCCTTCTGGAGGCCGAGAAGCGGAGGGAGAAGTCCCCCTCCGATTCGGTCACCCTCACCGAGGTCCAGAGACGCCTGGCGAAGCGGGACCAAACTCCTCCGGAACCGGAACCGGTCCCTCCTTTCCCTCCCCAGAGCGATGTCGTCGCCCCTGTGAGCGAGGATGCGCCTCTCCCGACGGCGGAACCGGTGGTCGTCCCCTCCGAGGAGCCCGTGCAGGCCCCTCTGACTCTGGACGAGCCTCTTCCGGTTGTCGAACCCGAGGCTCCTCAGATGCCGGTCCTCGCCCTGAGCGAAGAGATCCCCTTCGAGGCCCCTCCCGTCGTTGAGGCTCCGCAAGAGGAGGCTTCCGTTGTGGCCGATGAGGTTGTAGAAACCGCGGAACTCCCTCTCCCCCCCCAAGAAGAGGGCGACGAGGCGGTCGCCGAAGCCCCGATCTTCTTTGAAACCCCTGCGGAGAAGCCCGAGGAAGAGGCGGCGTCCGATACGAAGGCCACTCCCTCCAGCGGGCCTGCCGTTGCCGGGAAGAAGGGCGGCAGGGAGAAGCAACACCGCCAGGAAGAGGGTTCGGTAAAGAAGGAAACCCATGAGGATAGCCCCTCCGCCAAAGAGACCATTGCCGAAACCCGTTCGACGGAAGAGAAGAGAAGCTCCCTGAAGGAGCTGACCTTGAAGATTCCCATCGATGTCTACGAAGGTTCCGATTTTCTTTGGCTTCAGTTCAGTGACGAAGGAGGCAAGGTGATTAAGAAGTGGAAACTCTCTAAAGATAAGATCTCCGACGGCGGTTCCCTCGGCCTGGAGGTCAACTTCAAGGTGGAATGAAGATCCGCTCTGGGGCCGTTCTTCTCCTGGGCGTCCTGCTGGTCACGGCGGCCTGTTCGACACCCCCCGCCAAGACCGAGGTCAAACCCTCTCAAAGCCCTCTGCAGGTGATGGCGCACAACGCCGAACTCCTCGTCGACCAAGGGGAGAAGCTCTTTGTGGACCGGGAGTACTCCTCGGGCCGTGAGAAGATGGACGAGGCCATGGAGCTCTTCCTCCAGGCGCCGGAAGAGTGGAAGGGGCGCCAAGAGTACCGGCAGTTTCTCAACAGGTTGACCGCCCGGGTGGCCGATCTCGAAGAGGGTGTCGACGATGGGAACGATCCGGAACTCCTGATCAGCGACAACTCCCTGATCAAGCTCTCCCCCAACGAGAGCCGCTCTCTCATGGGGAAGGTGGAGAAGGAGATCAAGGCGATTCACAGCTCCATTCCCATCGAGCTCAACGAGAATGTCACCAACGCTCTCTCGGCCTACACGACCCGCTTTCGGGATTCCGTCTCCCGGGGGCTGGAGAGGTGCGGCAAGTACCTCCCCATGATCAGGTCCGTGATGGCGGAAAACGGGTTGCCCGAGGATTTGGCGGTTCTGCCCCTTCTGGAGAGCAACTACATCACCAGGGCCACCTCTCGAGCCTCGGCCCGTGGGCTCTGGCAGTTCATGAAGGGGACCGCCCTTCTCTACGATCTTGACGTCAACTGGTGGCTCGACGAACGGTGTGATCCCGAGAAAGCGACTCAGGCGGCGGCTCAGCACCTGAAACACCTCTACGCCAAGTTCAACGACTGGTACCTCGTCCTGGCCGCCTACGACGCGGGAGAGGGCAAGATCGAGCGGACCCTGCAGAAGATCAACGGGACAACCTTCTGGGATCTCTCCAAGTCCCAGTACCTCAAGCGGGAGACCATGAACTATGTTCCCGCCTTCCTGGCCTTGTTGATCATCTTCAAGGATCCGGCGAACTTTGGTTTTCAGCCGCCCTCTGAGGCGCCCTGGGAGTACAAGAGGGTCGAGATTCCCGCCCCTGTGGACCTCTCCCTGGTGGCCCAGCATCTGGATGTCTCTCCGGAAGAGGTTCAGGATTTCAACCCCGAACTCGTCCACTCCATGACCCCGTACTACCTCAAAAGTTACAGCCTCAAGGTTCCGGCCTCAGCTTCCGATGAAGTTTTGGAGAGGCTCAAGACCCTTCCTGTGACCAAGCGTGTCGCCCTGAGGCACCACACCGTGAAGAGGGGGGAGACCATCTCCCGCATCGCCAGGAAGTATGGAACCTCCGTCTACTCGCTTCAGAGCCTGAACAAGATCTCCTCCCGAAAGCTGAAGAAGGGGGAGGTCCTCCTGATCCCGGCTCGGGAAGAGAGAGGCGTCACCCGGGCGCCCACGGAGAAACGGCTGGCCTCCACAAAAGTGAAGCGTTCCACCAAGGGTGGCAAGAAGGGCGCGGCCAAACCTGTGGTTTACAAGGTGAAGAGCGGCGACAACCTCTTCAGTATCTCCCGCCGTTACAGAGTCACCGTCGAACAGATCCAAGCTTGGAACAACCTTAAGAACAACAGAATCCGCCGCGGCGACAACCTTCTGATCTACCTCTGATCCTCCTGAGGGAGGAAGGGGGCGTTCTCGGCGGAGGAGGGGAGGGGGGATGGCCTCCACTGTTCTCAGTTGTACCTTCGAAGGGATCGAATC
>JAMOAD010000157.1 GCA_023621955.1 Acidobacteriota bacterium | reverse complement strand
AGTGTCCGTTGTATTCTGAGACATTTTAAAAGGAGTGTCCGTTGTATTCGTTGTATTTCGGCAGTCCTAAAAGGGAGTGTCCGTTGTAATACGTTGTAATACTAACCGCGAAAGATTTTATGGTTTGCTTCTCTGTGTTCGCGTCGTTCGCGTTGTTCGCGGTTCATGATTCTAAAACGGAGTGTCCGCAATAATACTAACCGCGAAATGCGCGAAAACCGCGAACAAAAAAGGGAGTGGCCCTTGTAGATCCGAAGCGGTTCGAGGAAGAGTCCAAGGAGAAGGTTTCCCCTCCCCTCCAGGGTGGGAACCGAGCGCCGTGAAGGAAGAAGAGGCCCTCGTTCGTGCCGTTCGCGGTTCATGGAATTTAAAGGGAGTGTTCATAATAATTCTAACCGCGAAATGCGCGAAAATCACGAAAGTTTGTGTGTTTTGTTTCTCCTCGTTCGCGTCGTTCGCGTTGTTCGCGGTTCATGTTTTTTATCTAGATTTGTCATTCTAACCGCAAAAGCTTTTATTGTCTGTTTTCTCTCGTTCGTGCCGTTCGCGTTGTTCGCGGTTCATGGAATTCAAAAGGAGTGTCCGTTGTATTTTGTTCTATCTCTCTCCTGGGAGGAGAAACCGGAGGAGGTCAGGGGCGGAAGGAAAACGTGTTTCATGGTACAATCGGAAAACCATGGATAGAGTCCTGATTGGCCGTTTTCTTTTCCGTTACCGTGGCTTTGTGCCGGTTCCTTTCCTGGTCTCCCTTCTGCTCCTTTCCGAGAAGCCCTGGGCCCTCTCTTCCCCTCGCTGGCTCTGGATAGGGGCCTTGGTCACGCTCTTGGGTGAGGCTCTCCGTTTTCTCGTGGCGGGATTCGCCAAGGGAAAAACCAGTGGCCGGGGAAGCTCTCTGGAGGCGGATTTCATCGTTCGCTACGGTCTCTACTCCTATGTGAGAAACCCCCTCTACCTGGGGAACTACCTGCTCTTCCTGGGGTTCCTCCTCTTTTCCAGGAATCTCCTCTTGCTGGTTGTCGGCACCATCCTCTTCGCCCTCTACTACTCCCTCATCGTTCGAGCGGAGGAGGATTTCCTTCTCTCCCGTTTTCCTGAAGTCTACGAGGAGTATCTGGAGCGGGTTCCCCGTTTCTTTCCAGCCCTTCTCAACAAGCCTCTGGAGAAGGCTCCCCTCTACTCCCCCCTCCAGGCTCTCTTCCGGGAGAAGGATACCCTCTTCCAGTGGATTCTCCTCTTTTTCCTCTTTCAGAGGAGACGGCTCGAGAACTTCACCGGGACCCATCTCCTCTTCCTCCTCTCTCTGGTTGGCGTCTGGGCTCTCCTCAGCCTCTTGAAGAAAAGGTTCCGCCTCCGCTCCCCGGGGTGACCCAGGATGGGAGAATTCTTCGAGACTCTCTCCTATGAAGAGTTTCTGACCCTTCTCGACGGGCTCTCCTTTCCCCCCTTGGAAACCGAAGATCGGCCGCTCCAGGAGGCGGTGGACCGGATTCTCGCCGGGAGTGTGACGGGAGAGGAGGACCTGCCGGGTTTTCCCCGTTCCACCATGGACGGCTTCGCCCTCCGTTGTCAGGAGAGTGCCGGTGCGTCGCCCTCTTCGCCGGTTCTCTTGAAGGTCACCGGGGAGGTCCTCATGGGGAAGGTTCCGGAAGGGAAGGTAGGGCCAGGGGAGGCCTGGAGAATACCGACCGGCGGCATGGTCCCCGAGGGTGCAGACGGAGTCGCCATGGTGGAGTGGGCCGAAGAAAACCCTCCTTGGGTGGAGCTCTTCCATGCGGTGGCCCCTGGGGCGAACATCCTCGCCGGGAACGCCGACTACTCCCGGGGGCAGAGTCTCTTCGAACCGGGCCAAAGGCTGGAACCGAGGCAGGTACAGCTCCTCAAGGCCTTGGGAATAGGGAGGGTCCGGGTGAAGAGGCCTCCCCGAATCGCCCTCCTCTCGACGGGGGACGAGTTGGTCCCACCGGAATCTCCCCGGGTTTGGGGAGAGATTCGGGATACCAACTCCTATCTGATAGGGGAGTCGCTCTCCCGCCGGGGTTACCCCTCCTCTTTCCTGGGAATTCTTGCGGACCGTCCGGAGCTCTTGGAGAGAACCCTTCGAGAGAGGCAGGGGGAGTACGATCTTTTCCTCGTCTCCGGGGGAAGCTCCGTGGGGGCTAAAGACAAGACCGTTGAGGTCTTCCGCTCCTTCGGCGAGGTCCTCGTCCACGGCCTTCGCCTCTCCCCGGGCAAGCCCCTCATACTGGCCAAGGGGGAGAGAAACCTCTTTCTTGGGCTTCCCGGTCACCCCCTCTCTTCCTTTGTCTCCATCCTGACGGTCCTCCTTCCCCTCCTGAGAAGATGGGAGGGGGAGAGAGAGTTCCGCCCGGTCCCCCAAGGGTACCTGAGGGTCGAGAGAAACCTTCCTTCGAAACAGGGGAGAGAGACCTTTGTTCCGGTTCGGAAGGTTTGGCGAGACTCTCTCTGGAGAGCCCTTCCCCTTCGAGGGGAATCGGGACTGATCTCGCTGATCGAGAGGTCCACCGGGGTGATCAGGATTCCCTCTTCCCTCGAAGGCCTCTACGAAGGCGATTGGGGAGAGTACTATGAGTTTTAAGAGAAGGGTCTACTTCCGGAAGGTCTCCTTTCTTGAGGCCCGCAGGCTCCTCCAGGAACGGCTCATAGGGGCGAACCTCTTGGCGGGGCTGGGGAGCGAGAGAATCCCCACCGAGGAGGGAATCGGCAGAATCACCTCTAGGGCCCACTACGGGAAAAACGCCGTTCCCCCCATGAGTACGGCCGCCATGGACGGGGTGGCCCTGGACTTTCGGGTGACCCTGGGGGCGACACCCCAAAGCCCGAGGGTCTTGAGAGAGGGAACCCATTGTTGGAGCATCAACACAGGCTTTCCCCTTCCCCCTCTCACCAACGCCGTAGTGATGGTCGAAAACCTCCTCACCCCTGAGGAGGGGGTGGTTGCCGTCGAGGAGCCCGCCTCTTTCGCCCAACATGTCCGGACCCTGGGCGAGGACATAACGTTGGGGGAGATGGTCTACCCCTCTTTCAAGAGGATCACCCCCGAAGGGGCGGCTCTCCTTTACGCCGCGGGGGTCCGGGAGGTGGATGTTCTGGAGCCTCTCCGAGTGCTTCTCCTTCCCACAGGGGACGAGCTGAAGGCCCGGGGGGAGCCCTTCGACCCCCAAGGGGTCTACGAGACAAACTCCCTCTTCATCCTGGCCCACCTGAAGAGCTGGGGGTACTCGCCGGAGGTCCTACCTCCCGTGGAGGACCGGTGGGAGAGCCTGGAAGGGGCTGTCTACGAGGCTTTGAAGGGGAAGCCTTCGCTTCTTTTCCTCTCCGCGGGAACCTCATCGGGGACCAAAGACTTCGTCCCCACCCTCCTGGAGAAGAGGGGGGAGCTGATCTTCCACGGAGTCGACTACTCTCCGGGGAAACCCTTCTGCTTCGGGGTTCTGGAGAACACGCCGGTCTTCGGAATCCCCGGTTATCCCGGCGCGGCCGCCGGAGTCCTGCGGGAGTTTCTGGAACCGGTTCTGAGGAGGGTGGCCCTTCAGCCTCCCCCTTGTGAGGAGATCGAGGCGGAGGCGGCGTGGAAGGTTCTCTCTCCCCTGGGAACCCGGGAGTACCTGAAGGGGAAGGTCGGGAGGGTAGGGAACTCCCTCCTCTTCTACCCTCTTAAGCGTGGTTCTTCGGTCCTCTCTCCGGAGGTGGAGAAGGACGGGCTTCTCGTGGT
>JAMOAD010000150.1 GCA_023621955.1 Acidobacteriota bacterium | reverse complement strand
CTCTTCTTCCTCATCCTCGGTCAGCCCCTCACGCCCTTCGTCCTGTTGATCTTCCCGGTCATGATCGTCCAGTTCCTCTTCACCCTGGGCCTGGGTTTCTTCGCCGCGGCCTTGACGGTCCACTTCAAAGACATCGGCAACATCATCGCCAACCTGATGACCCTCTGGTTCTTCGCCACCCCGGTGATCTACCCCTTCGAATTCGGCCCCATCCTCTCCACCCCCTGGATCCGCACCCTTCTCCTCCTCAACCCCATGACCCACATCATCGAGGCTTACCAGTTCTGCTTCTTTTTCGGTTCCCTCCTCCACTACAAGAAACTCCTCGTGACGTTGGTCGTCTCCCTCCTCGTCTTCCTGGGGGGGTATTACTTCTTCGACCGCGTCAAAGACACCTTCCCGGAGCAAGTATGACAAGAGAAGAGAAGGCTCTCTCTCTGAGCCATGTTGTCAAAGCCTACCGCAAGTACGCCAACCAGCACCGATTCCTCACCCTCAAGAGCGCCTTCCTCAACGGAGCCCTCTTCAGGGAGTTTCAGCCGGAGGAGGTCTACTTGGCCGTGGACGACGTCTCCCTGGAGGTCGAGAAGGGAAAGACCATCGGGATCATCGGGGAGAACGGCTCCGGCAAGAGCACCCTCATGAAGATGATGGCGGGAATCGCCCGTCCCAACCGGGGCACCATCGACGTGAACGGGCGCGTCTCCGCCCTGATCGAGTTAGGGGCCGGGTTTCACCCGGAGATCTCCGGACGGGAGAACGTCTACATCAACGGGATCATCCTGGGTCTGACCAAGAAGGAGATCTCCGCGCGTTTCGACGAGATCGTCCGCTTCGCGGAGCTGGAAGACTTCATCGATCAACCCGTGAAGACCTACTCCTCCGGGATGTTTATGCGCCTCGGCTTCTCCGTCGCCATCAACGTCAACCCGGACATCCTCCTGGTCGACGAGGTCCTCTCGGTGGGCGACGCTTCCTTCGTTCCCAAATGCCTCGACAAGATCAACGAGTTCAAGCGGCTCGGGAAGACCATCGTCTTCGTCTCCCACGACCTGGAAACGGTGACCAGAATCTGCGACGAAGCCGTCTGGATGCGGAAGGGCCACATCGTGATGAAGGGGTACCCGAAGCAGATCGTCGACGCCTACCTGCAGGATGTCTCGGAGAGGGAAGAGAAGAAGCAGAGACTGCGGCGCCAGGAGATCGAAGAGAAGATCGAGGAGAAAGCCTCCTCCCCGGAACAGGAAGAGGGCGAACGCCACCGTTGGGGGGACATGAGCGTGGAGATCCTCAAGGTTACCCTCCGGGACGGCAAGGGAAACGAGAAGTTCATCTTCCACCCCGAGGACTCCCTGACCGTGGAGATGGAGATCCTCGCCCGGGAAGAGAAGGAGGACTTCGGCTTCGGCATCGCCGTCATCAACGGGGCCGGCGTCACCACCTACGGGACGAACACCTTCTTGGAAGAGATGAAACCCCTCCTCCTCCCTGCCGGCAACCACAAGGTCTCCCTCACACTCCCCTCCGTCCCCTTGATCAACGGGTTCTACTTCATCGACGCCGCGGTTCACTCCCGGGACGGGGCGCCCTACGACTACCACCACCTCCTTCACCAGTTCCGGGTCGACTCTCTCCACAAGGATGTCGGCCATGTCCGTCTCGACCACTCCTGGAGCTTCGGCGATGGCCTCCGTTTTAAGCCCCAGGGATAACCGCCTCCTGGCCCAGATCAAGAATCGCCGTCTTCAGGGGGAGAGGGTCGTCTTCACCAACGGCGTCTTCGACCTGATCCATCCCGGCCACCTCTTCCTCCTCGAAGAGGCGAAGTCTCTGGGAGACATCCTCGTGGTGGGGCTCAACCGTGACCTCTCGGTGAAGGTCAACAAGGGGGATCTCCGGCCCCTCTTCCCCTACCGCAACCGGAGGGAGCTCCTCCTCGCCCTCCGTTCCGTCGATTACGTCCTGGGCTTCTCCGACAAGACCCCCCTGAGGCTGATCCGCTCCCTCTCCCCGGATATCCTCGTAAAAGGCGGCGACTACACTCCCGACCAGGTGGTAGGGAGGGATTGGGTCGAAGGCCACGGGGGTCGGCTGGTTCTCATCCCCTACAGGAGGGGGCTCTCTTCGACAAACTTGATCGAAAGGACCCTCGCCCTCACACAGAGAGGGAGCTGAGCCCTCCATGAAGAGAAGCCGTTTCGGCGTCACCGATCTTCTCATGCTCCTGCTGATGGCCATCTGGGGGATCAACATGACGGTGATCAAGCTCGCCCTCAGGCAGGTCCCCCCGGCCCCCTTCAACATGGCCCGCCTCGCGATCGCCTCCACATCCCTTCTCCTGTTGGTTCTTCTGATCGAGAAGAGCCTCCGGATCAGGCTCCGGGACCTCCCCCGCCTCCTGCTCCTCTCCTTCATGGGCCAGACCCTCTACCAGCTCGTCTTCATCCACGGCATCGGCCTCACCAGCGCCTCCCACGGCTCGGTGGTCCTGGGAAGCTCCCCGGTCCTGATCGCCCTGATCACCTGTTGCCTCGGTCAAGAGCGTCTTGACAAGCGGGGATGGGCGGGAATCTTCCTGGCCTTCGCGGGCCTCTACACCATCATCGTCGGAGGAGAGAGGCTTCTCTTTACCTCCCGAATCCTTCAGGGAGACCTGATGATCCTCTTCGCCACCCTCCTCTGGGCTCTCTACTCCATCTGCCTCAGGCCCCTCCTGAAGAGGTACTCCCCTCTCCGTCTCACCGCCTGGAGCTTCTTCTTCGGAGCCCTTTTCTACATCCCCTTCTCCTTGGGAGAGACCCTCCGCTTTCCCTGGTCCCTCCTGCCCCCCTCCTTCTGGTTTCAGCTCTTCTACTCCGGCTTCATCGGCCTCTCCCTGGGCTACGCCATCTGGTTCACCTCGGTCAAGAGGGTCGGCAACACCCAGACCGCCGTCTACTCCAACCTCCAGCCCCTCTTCGCGATCATGGCGGCTCACATCATCCTGGGGGAGCCGATCAAGCCGCGTCTCCTCCTGGGGACCGCCTCCATCCTCTTGGGAATTCTCTTGACGAAGTGGGGAGGGAGAGGGACTACCCCTTCCGAGGGTCGAAGCGCCGATACTCTTCCAGGAGCCTATTCAGATTGAGGTGGGTGTAGCGCTGAGTCGTGTTCAGACTGCTGTGGCCCAGGAGCTCCTGAATGGCCCTCAGGTCGGCTCCCCGGGAGAGAAGGTGGGTGGCGAAGGAGTGGCGGAGGGAGTGGGG
>JAMOAD010000394.1 GCA_023621955.1 Acidobacteriota bacterium | reverse complement strand
TGGAGCTCCAGGCCCTGAAGAAGAACCTGAAGCAAACCTTCGAAAAGTTCATAGAACTGGGCAAGCAGCTTCCCCCCGAACTGATCTACTACATCCAGGAGATTGAGGAGGCCGGGAGACTGGCCGACAACATCCTCGCCTACCTGACCCTCACGGTTTCGGAGGCCCAGAACACCCTGGAGTTGGAAGAACCGGTGGCCCGGCTTCAGAGGGTCTACGAGCTCCTCCTCAAAGAGGTGCAGTTGCTCCAGGTGCAGAAGGAGATCTCCACGAAGGCCAAGGAGGAGATCGATTCCCTGCAGAAGGAATACTACCTCCGCCAGCAGATGAAGGCCATCCAGGAGCAGTTGGGTGAGGCCGGGGAGATGGACGAAGAGATCAAGGCCTACAGGGAGAAGCTCTCTGGGCTTGTGCTTCCGGAAGAGGCGCTCCAGGAAGTGGAGAGACAGCTTTCCCGGCTGACCAAGATGAGCCCGGAATCCTCGGAAAGCAACCTGATCCGTACCTACCTCGACACAGTGCTCTCCCTCCCTTGGTCCACATCCAGTAAAGACAACATCAACATCAAGAAGGCGAAGAAGATCCTCGACGAGGACCACTACGATCTCGAAAAGGTCAAGGAGAGAATCCTTGAGTACCTGGCCGTCCGCAAACTCACACAGGGTTCCAAGGGGCCCATCCTCTGCTTCGTCGGACCTCCCGGCGTCGGGAAGACCTCCCTGGGCCGCTCCATTGCCCGGGCCATGGGGAGAAACTTCGTCCGCTCCTCTCTCGGAGGGGTTCACGACGAAGCGGAGATCCGCGGCCACCGCAGGACCTATGTCGGCGCCCTCCCGGGCAGAATCCTCCAGAGCCTCCGGCAGGCCGGCTCGAACAACCCGGTCTTCATGTTGGACGAAGTGGACAAGATCGGCTCCGACTACAGGGGAGACCCCTCCTCGGCCCTCCTGGAAGTCCTCGACCCCGAGCAGAACCACTCCTTCAGAGACAACTACCTGGGAGTTCCCTTCGACCTCTCCAAGGTCCTCTTCATCACCACCGCCAACCAGCTCGACACGATTCAGCCCGCTTTCCTCGACCGGATGGAGGTGATTCAACTCCCCGGGTACGGTGAGGACGAGAAGCTCCACATCGCCCACAACTACCTGATCCCCAGGCAGATCACCGAAAACGGGCTGAAGAAGAAGGACATTACCTTTACCGACGCCGCCTTGCAGAGAATCATCATCGAGTACACCCGGGAGGCGGGAGTCCGAAACCTGGAGAGGGAGATCGGCGCGGTCTGCCGGAAGGTGGCCAAAGAGATCGCCTCGGGGAGCAAGAAACGGTACACGATTCGCGCGGGTGGGTTGGAGAAGTATCTCAGCCGCCCGATGATCTTCAGAGACCAGCTCCTGAAAGAAAACGCCGTCGGAGTCGCCACGGGCATGGCTTGGACTCCCACAGGGGGAGACATCCTCTTCATCGAGGCCACCGTTATGGCCGGCAAGGATAACCTTGTCCTCACAGGCTCCCTGGGGGAGGTCATGAAAGAATCCGCCATAGCCGCCCTCTCCTTCATCAAGGCGCATTCCGCCGATTACGGCCTCGCCGCGGACTTCTTCAAGGAGAAGACCGTCCATATCCATGTCCCAGAGGGCGCGATTCCGAAAGACGGCCCTTCCGCGGGAGTCACCATGCTCTCGTCCATGCTCTCCGCCTTCACGGGAAAACCGATCCGCAAAGAGGTCGCCATGACCGGTGAGATCACCCTCCAGGGAAGGGTCCTTCCGGTGGGCGGGATCAAGTCCAAGGTTCTCGCCGCCCAGAGAGCGGGGATCGAAGAGATCATCCTCCCCGCTTTCAACAAGAAAGATCTCGACGATATCCCCAAGAACATCCGCCGCCACCTCCGTTTCGTCTTCGTCGAAGAGGCCTCTCAAGTTCTCGAAGCGGCCCTGATCGATCCCTCCCTCCCTCCAAAGCCACGAGAGCCGAAGGAGGCTCTCCCCCCTAAGCGCCGTGGTCGTCCTCCCAAGGCGCAGTCTCAGGTGGCTTCCCCGGTGGAGGGGGTTACGACAACCCCTCTAGAAAAGGCGGAGGTGAAGGTTCAAGAAGGGCTCCCTAAGCGCAAAGCGAAACCCTCTCAAGCGAAAGGGACCAAGCCCCCTTCAGAAGAGACCCCTTCCAAAGGGTCCAAGAAGAAGACATCGGGAAAAGGCGCCAAGAAGAGGCCGAAAGCCACCGCGAAGGCCTCGGGAAAGACACGGAAGGGGTCTGGAGAGGAGAGCGACCCCTCCAAGAAGGAAAACCCGTGAGAAGATCTCCCTTCCTCTCCTCCCTGCTGGCCGTTCTTCTGACCATCCTCCTCCTCACCCCCTCATCCCTGGCGGAGGAGAGCGAAAAAACCGAAAAGGAAGAGAAGAAAACCTCCCTGGGCAAGGCTCTTCTCCAAGACGAGGCGGCCCTCTGGACCTCTCCCTTCCGAATCCGCACCAAGGACCTTCTCTTTTGGGTCCCCGTGACGGCGCTCACTCTCTACTCCATCAAAGAGGACGAATCGATCTACCGCCGTTTCAAGAGTTATCAGAAGAAGCACTCCTGGGTGGACGATGTGAGCCCGAAGGTCACCCTTCTGGGCGACGGAGGAGTGAACCTGGCCATCACCTCCCTCTTCTTCCTGGAAGGGGAGATCTTTCACGACCCCAAGGCCAAGGAGACCGCCTCTCTCGCCCTCCAGACCCTGGTCCATACCGCCATCGTCGTCCAAGTGGGCAAACACATCGCCGGACGGCAAAGGCCCTCCTATGCGGGCGGAGAGGACCATTGGTACGGACCGTCGGGGTTCTTTCAGAGGTACAAGAAGAACGGCCAATTCTCGAAGTACGACTCCTTTCCCTCGGGCCACATGATCACGGCCATGGGCTTGGCAACGGTCATCGCCGAACAGTACAAGGGAACGGTTTGGGTCCCCGTGACAGCCTACTCCCTGGCCACCCTCTGCGGACTCTCCCGGGTCACCGAAGACGCTCATTGGTTCTCGGATGTTGTCGCCGGCGCCGCCCTGGGCTGGACCATCGCCCGTTTCGTCGTTCGCCGCCGGGCCTCGCGGTTCCAAGTCTCCCCGGTTCTCCCCTGGCGATCAACTACGCCTTCTAGCGCCCTTCCGAAACCGGGGTTTGCTTTTTCCGCCCTTCCGGGGTATATAGAGAAGAGTCAGCCGAGGTCCCTTTTGAAAAACAACCCTAACCCTTCTTTTTCGAGTTCGCCCTGGCCATGAAAATTCTTGTACGACTTCCCAACTGGATCGGAGACGCCGTCATGGCGGTCCCCGCCCTGGAACGGATCCGTTTCGGATTCCCCGAGGCGGAGCTCTTCCTGCTGGGGCGTGAACCGGCCGTCTCCCTCTTCGACCACCACCCTGGCCTCTCTTTCCTCTTCAAGATCCCCGGGAAAGGGTGGAAGGAAGACCTAAAGACCGCCACGAGGCTCTTCCCCTTCCACTTC
>JAMOAD010000131.1 GCA_023621955.1 Acidobacteriota bacterium | reverse complement strand
TAAAGTGGTATAATTGCGAAGTTTTACAACGTTCATGGCGAATCTGGAGGATCCAATGGCAGAACATGACGAGCTCATCGTCAGGCAACAGAAGAGAGACGAACTCGAGAAGCAGGGTATCTCTCCCTACCCCTACCGTTACGACTACACGCTAACAATCTCTGAGGTTCTCGAAAAGTTCAAAGAGGCCGATTCCCAAACCCTTGAGGAGAAGAAGCCCCGCGTCAAAACCCCCGGCAGGATCGTCGCCAAGAGGGTCATGGGCGGCGCCTCCTTCTTCCACCTCTCCAACGGAAAGGAGAGACTCCAGATCTACGTCAAGAAAAACGCCATCGGACCAGAGAAGTACGCGACCTTTAAAAGCTTCGACACGGGAGACATCATCGGCGTCGAAGGGTCGCTCTTTCGAACCCAGACCGGAGAGCTCACGGTTCTCGTTGAGGACTTCACCTTCCTCTCCAAGTGCCTTCTCCCTATGCCCGAAAAGTTCCACGGCCTCCAAGACAAAGAGACCCGTTATAGACAACGCTACCTCGACCTGATCATGAACCCTGAGGCTCGGTTGGTCTTCGAGAAGAGGTTCAAGATCATCCGGGGAATCCGGAAATTTTTTGATCAGAGAGGCTACTTCGAAGTCGAGACGCCCATGCTCCACCCCATCCCCGGGGGAGCCAACGCCCGCCCCTTCGTCACCCACCACAACGCGCTGAACATGGAGCTCTACCTGAGAATCGCTCCGGAACTCTACCTGAAGCGTCTCATCGTGGGAGGTTTTGACAGAGTCTACGAAATCAACCGCAGTTTCCGAAACGAAGGGATCGACTTCCAGCACAACCCCGAGTTTACGATGATCGAGTTTTATCAGGCTTACAGCGATTTCAACGACTTGATCAAGCTCACCGAGGAGCTCTTCCTCCACCTCCAGGCCGAGGGCGTGGCTCCGGAGAGGGTTGTCTACGACAACAACGAGATCTCCCTCACCCCACCCTTCCAGAAGGTGGACTTCATCGAATCCCTCAGCCAACTCGGCCCCCTCACCAAGGAGGACCTCGCCGATCCGGCCAAAGTCATCGCCCTGGCCCAGAAGAAGGCCGCCGAGGCCGGCGCCGAAGCCATTCCCCCTGTCTTCGCCAAAGCCGCCGACTATCTCTTCGACGAATTCGTCAAGCCCAAGCTGGTTCAGCCGACCTTAGTTCTCAACCACCCCGTGGAGCTCTCCCCCCTGGCCAAACCCCACAGGGAGATGGAGGGACGCACCGAAAGGTTCGAGCTCTTCATGGCCGGTGCCGAAGTGGCCAACGCCTTCTCGGAACTCAACATCCCGGAGATTCAGCTCCAACGTTTCCAGGAGCAGGCCAAGAACAGGGAGGCCGGAGACGACGAGGCCCAGTTTGTGGACATGGACTTCGTCAACGCGCTCCAGTACGGCCTTCCTCCTACGGCGGGAGAGGGGATCGGCATAGACCGGCTCGTGATGATCCTCACCGGCACACGCTCGATCAAAGACGTTCTCCTCTTCCCTCTGCTCAAGTTGAAAGAGGAGTGACAACCACCTCGGCCATCGCTGAAGAGTCGAACGGGAGAGCCCTAGGAGCTTCACAAACCTCGCAATAACTCTCTTCGAATACTCAGGGCTCTTTTGCGCTAAGAAGCGAAACCGGAGAGAGCGAAAGAGAGACCCTTCTCAACGAGGCCAAGGGAGACGCCGAAGGGCTCTCTATTTGGTCCTCTCCACCTCGACGATCTCTTTGAATTTCTTTATGGATTTGACGATACGGTTGAACTGAGTAATGTCGTCGACAATAAAATTGAGCTTAATCACGGCGTTTCCATCCCGGTCTGAGACGGAGACCATCCTCTCTATATTCACCTTCTCGTCCAGAAAGGCCTTGGAGATCTGGAAGAGAACGCCGAAGACGTCCATGGCGATAATCTTCACGCCCACGGAGAAGACGCCGGCCATCTCCTTGCTCCACTCCATCTTCAGAAGCCTGCGGGGGTCGAGGATATCCCGGGCTACCAGACGGCACCCTTGGCTGTGGACGGTCACCCGCCCCTCCTTGGTCAGGTACCCGAAGACGCCCTCCCCCCTGAGAGGGTTACAACAGGAGCCCAGGACGATGTTCTTGTCCTTGCCGGTGATCTGCATTACATCGCTCTTCTTGGAGCCAAGCAAGTGGGGAAGCTTCCCGAGAAAGGAGGGTCTTTCCACGGAGCGAAGCTGTGGAAAAATTTTCTCGACCAGTTCGGGCTCGATCTCCACATCGTTCAGGCTGACCCTGCGGTAGAACTCATCGAGGCTCTTGAGCTTCATCTCCCCGTAGAGGGGAGAAACGGGGAAGTGCTCTTCGAAGGATTTGATCGAAAGACCGTACCGGTTCAGGAGGAGGGAGATCAGCTTCTTCCCCAACTCCTTCCTCTCCTCTTCCCTCTCCTTGTTGAGGTGCTCCTTGATCTTCATGATCGCCTTATGGCTCTTGACGAAGTGGAGCCACTCCTTCTTGGGTTCCACGGAAGGATCGGTCTCCACCTTCACGTAGTCCCAATCGCCGAGAACCTTGTTGGGCTTGACCAGAACATTGTTAACCATTCCCCCCTTACACCGGTCCCCCAGGTTGGAGTGGATGTAGTAGGCGAAATCCAGGAGAGTGGAGCCATCGGGAAGGGTGATGAAGTCTCCCTTGGGTGTGATAAGGGTGATAAAGTGTTGCTTGAGCTCCGCCTTGAGCTTCTTGACCAGGGTCTTGTTCTCTCCCGCTTCGATGACCTCCCTGAGGGAATCGATCACCCTCCGGACGTTCTCGTCCTCCGTGAAGTCCTTCCCCATCTTGTAGTAGTAGTGGGCGGCGATTCCCCTCTCCGCGACATTGTTCATCTGCGACGAACGGACCTGAATCTCGTAGGGGTGCTTATCCTCCAGGACCGTCAGGTGGATGGCCTGGTACTTGTTCGGTTTGGGGTGAGAGATGAAGTCCCGGTACCGGCGGGGGATGTGAACCCAATGGGTCTTGATCAGGTTTGTGGCGGTAAAGCAGTCGTTCTCCGTCTCCGTGACGACTCTCAGGGCCAGAAGATCGAAGATATCGTCGATGGTCACCCCTTTGTCGTTGATCTTACGGAAGATGCTGTAGGGCTTCTTGATTCGGCTGTAGATGGAAACCTTCAGGCCGTTCTCTTCGAGCAGGGTCCGAAGCTTCGTCTCCATCCTCTCCAAGTTGGCCTTGAGCTCATCCTTGCGTGCCAAAA
>JAMOAD010000330.1 GCA_023621955.1 Acidobacteriota bacterium | reverse complement strand
CTGCTCGCCCGGGGAGGCAAGCCGACGAGGTTCCTCCTCCTCTGGGACCTCCTCCTGCTGGCCCCCTTTCTCCCCTTCAACCTTCCCGTTCAGCCCCGCTACCTCTACCTTCCCGCCCTGGCCCTCTGCCCTCTGCTGGCACTGCTCCTCCTCCACTGTCGGAGCCTCCTGGCCGGAGTGAAGAGAGGGTCCTCCCTCTTCGCCCTGACCCTGGTGCTCATCCTCGGGTTGAACGTGGCGATCGTCCACGGAGCCGCCATCAGGATGGCTCGGGAGTCCAGGCAGGTCGAGGAGTACCTCCGCGCGCTCCGGGCCGATCCTTTGCGAATGGACCAGGTCCGCCGCGGCCTTCTCCCTCCGGACTCCCCCCTCACCGGGGATCACCTACGCGCGGCTTTGGAGAACGAAGATGACCAATAGAACCACCCTCCTCAAGACTCTCCGCTCCTGCTTTACCCTGGGGCTCTCCCTCCTCTCCGCCACCTTGGTCTTCCTGATCTGGATCCACGGCCACGAACGGTTGGGCTTTGACAGGGCCCCCTTCATGGAGATGGTCAACGGGAGCGCGCCACGGCCCTTCGTCCACAGGGCTCTGATCCCTTCACTCGTGAGGTTGGGCGCGGGCCTCCTGTCGAGGGAGGGAAAGGGGAGCGTCGACACTTGGATCGACCGCTTCGTCTCCGCCAGAATCCTCCGGCAGGAGTGGTCCGGAGGCCATGAGCTCGAACACTGCCTGGCCCTGGCCCTGATCTTCCTCTCCCTCCTGGGCTTCATGGCGGTCTTGCGGTGGATGGCCCAAGGGTTCTACCACCCTTCGCCTTGGATCCGGGAGCTCCTTCCGGTGGCGGCGGTGTCGATTCTGCCGGTCTTCTTCCTCGCAGGCACCCACTTCGTCTACGATTTCCCGGCCCTCTTCTTCTTCACCCTCCTGCTGGCGCTCCTGTGGCGTCAGAGGTGGGGCTGGTTCTACCCCCTCTACGCGGTGGCCCTTCTGAACAAGGAGACCACCCTCTTTTTGGCTTTGCTCTTCGCCCTCCACTTCTTCTCCAGGATGCCCAGGAGGCGGTACTTCGCCCACCTGCTGGCCATGGTCGGGCTCTTCGTTCTGGTCAAGGCGGGCCTCACACTGGCCTTCGCCGGCAACCCCGGGCCCCTTCTGGAGAACCACCTTCGGGAGAACCTCTTCACTCTGCTCACACCCTTTCCCCTGTGGAGGCTCTTGGATGTCGCCCTGGTTCTTCTCCTCCTCTTCCAGGGCTTCCGGAAGAAGCCGGAGTTCCTCCGCCACGGCCTGTTCCTGGTGGTTCCCATCTTCCTTCTCCAGCTCTTCTTCGGCGTCATAGGGGAGATCAGGGTCTACTACGAGGTCTACCCGATCCTCTTCCTGTTGGCGGTTCCCTCCGCCCTGGCCTTCTTAGGGATGGAGACGCCTAGGCTCCCGGGGCTCTCCGGCTCCCCAGAAGGGCAAGAAGCCGCTTACGGCCCAGAAGGAGCAGAACCGCGAGGTAGATGAGAAGGGCGATCCCGCCGTGGGCGGCCGACGCCACCACCAGGGAGAGCCGTTTCTCAGGGGTAGGGAGGGCGATCACTCCCGTAGAGAGGAAGAGAGAGGCCGCCATGGCGGAGGCGGCGAGGAGCTCCAGCCCCAGAAACCGACGGAACCCGGAGGGAAAGGCTTCGGGAAGGCTCTTGCGAAGGAGCCAGATCATGACGACGAAGTACCAAGTCTCGTTGAGAGAGGTGGCCAGGGCGATTCCGACCACCGAGAGCCGGGAAGCGAAGAGGATGTCCATGGCCAGGTTCGCCACGTTGGAGGCCAGAGTCAGCCCCATGAGGAGAACCATCCTCCCCTCTACCATGAAGAACCTTTGCAGAAGGTTGTTGGCGCTGAGAAGGACCATGGTGGGGGCGTAGGCGAGGAGAATCGCCGCCGCCTCGGGAACGAAGCCCGGCGGGAACTCCCCGTGGTTGTAGAAGAGCTCGATCAAGGGGGTGCGGAAGAAGAGCGCCCCTACCAGAAGGGGAAGCAGGGCCAGGCCGAGGAGAAGGGAGCCGTTGTTCAAGGTTTCACCCCTCTGACGCTCCCCTTTCTGACGGGCCATCTCCGGGAAGAGGGCTGTGAGAAGGGGCAGTGCGACCAGAGTGTAGGGGAGAAGGAGGAGAAATTGGGAGTAGGCCAGCAGGGAAACGGCGCCTCCCTTGATCCCGGAGGCGACGACCTGGTCGATTAGCAGGTTGACGTATCCCCCGGCGGTGAAGACCATGGTCGGGAGGAGCTTGCCGCCGATTCTCTTCAGGATGGTTTTGTCGGTCAGGCTGAAGCGGAAGCGGCCCCGGTGTCGCAGAAACGCGGCGAAGATCAGGAAGAAGGAGAGGGCCGAGCCCAGGACGGTTCCCAAGGGAAGGCTGAAGACTCCCAGGGAGCGGGAGGTGAAGAGGAGGAAGAGGAGTGAGACCACCAGGGCCACGTTGCCGAGCAACGAGGGGAGGACCACCTGGAGGGTCGAGTAGAGGTAGCCGGCGATCACCGAGAAGGGGATGGCGAAGAGGAGGTTGGTGCTGAGGATTCGGAGAATCCGGACAAAATCGGCGCGGACCGTGGCGTCGGCGAAGCCGGGAACCGCTCCGGCGATTCTCTGGGAGAAGGCCGCGGTTAGGACGCAGGCGACGACGGCGACCAGAAGGGCCTGGCAGAGGAAGGCGTCGATGGAACGCAGAAGGGCCTCCTTCTCTTCGCCGCGGCGGGCGGCCTCTTCGGTGAAGAGGGGCACCACCAGGACCGTGATGGTGAAGGTAACCACCGCCAAGACCACGTCGACCACGTTCTGGGAGAGGTAGTAGGCGTCCAGGGTCCTGGAGACGCCGAACCTGTCCGCGATCAGGTAGCTCTTCAGGGGCCCTAGAAGCTTGACCACCACTCCTATGAGCGCAAGCAGAACCGCCGACTTGAGGACCCTATTCATTGGCCTTGGCGCCCAGGCGCATCAAGAGACGGTAGCGGTAGCAGGCCAGCAGGAGGGCGATCTTGATCCCCCGGTAGCCGTCCAGAATCCCCCCCAGCAGGAAGAGGTCCCGCAGGAGGCGGAGGAGAAAGGCCCCGGGGGCGGCGCAACGGTAGAGGAACCGGCGGAGCGGGGGAATCTTCCCCCGTTCTCGGGCCTCGATCTCGATGTAGTTCCTCCACTTGCTCTTGAAGGAGGATCTGGTGTAGTTGTTGGTCGGTTGACGGTGGTAGAGGGGCAGTCTTACCACCCGCTTGGC
>JAMOAD010000216.1 GCA_023621955.1 Acidobacteriota bacterium | reverse complement strand
GAGCTCTACTTCCGTTCCTACTCATGGCCGGTCTTCAACATCGCCGACACCTTCATCACCCTGGGAACTCTCCTTCTGGTTTACTCAGAGTTCAGAGGGAAGAATGCATCCTGAGCTCTTTACCCTCTTCGGAGTCACCATCTACACCTATGGCTTTCTCTTCGCCCTAGGGGTAGGAGTCTCCTTCCTCCTCTCCCTGGCCAGAGTCAAGAAGGCCGGTCTCGACGGAGACGCCGTCTTCGACGTCTTTTTTTGGACCGTTGTTTGGGGGGCTGTCGGCTCCAAGCTCCTACTTGTGGTGACCAACCCGGAGATGCTCACCCAGGGGGAGGCCCTCCAAAACCTCTTCCGTTCGGGGGGAACCTTCTACGGAGCCATCTTGGCAGGTCTTCCGGCCCTGATCATCCTCGCCCATAGGAAGCGTCTTCCCCTCCTCCCCATAGCCGACATGGTCGCCCCTTTCGTCGCCCTAGGCCACTCCTTCGGACGCCTGGGCTGTTTCTGCGCGGGCTGTTGCTTCGGTCGGCCCACCACAGGCCCCCTGAGCGTTGTCTTCACAAACCCGGTAGCCTTCGAAAAGAGCGGAACTCCCCTCCATGTTCATCTCTTCCCCAGCCAACTGGTGGAGGCGATCTTCAACTTCCTGAACTTTCTCATCCTCAACACCTTCTACCTGAAGAGAAAGAAGAAAACCCCTGGAACGGTGCTGGCACTCTACATCCTCAACTACGCGGTCATCCGTTTCTTCCTGGAATACTTCCGTGGCGACGAAGACCGGGGTTTCCTCTTGGGCTCCCTGGAACACCCCTGGAGCTCCCTCTCCACCTCTCAGGGGATCGCCCTCGCGGGTTTCTTCGGAGCCCTCCTCTTCCTCATCTTCCGCAGGAACACCTCGGCGGACCATGGAAACCGTCACCCTTAAGGCCCCCCCTGGAAGCGGGAGGCTGGACCGCTACCTTGCCCGCCATCTCCCAGGAAAGAGCCGCTCCGAGGTTCAGAGGCTCATCGAAGAAGGAAGGGTCTTGGTCGATCAGCGCCAACGCAAGGCCAGCTTCCAGCTAGAGGGCGGTGAGACCATCGAGGTTCGGCTTCCGGAGAGGCGTCCGGATTCCCCCCTGGCCCCTCAGGCGATCTCCCTGCCGATTCTCTACGAAGACCAATGGCTTCTCGTTGTAGACAAACCCGCAGGTCTGGTCGTCCATCCTGGAGCCGGCAACCCCGACAACACTCTTGTCAACGCCTTGCTGGCCATCCACCCGGAGATCGCCTCCGTGGGCTCTCCCCTGAGGCCGGGTATCGTTCATCGCCTCGACAAGGATACCTCGGGAGTCATGGTCACGGCGAAGGACCAAGAGTGTTACCTCGCCCTTCAGAAGGAGTTCGCCGCCCGGAGAGTCGTCAAGAAATACCTTCTCATCGTCAGAGGGTCTATTGAGAAAGAGAGGGGGGTCATCGACATCCCTCTGGGTCGAAGCTCCCAAGACCGGAAGAAGATCTCCACGAAGAGCCGGAAAACGAGGGAGGCCGTCACACCCTATCGGGTTCTCCTCAGGAAAGGAGGCTTCTCTCTCGTGGAGGCGACCCCCAAGACAGGGCGCACCCACCAACTGCGGGTCCATTTCGCCGCTTTGGGCCACCCGATTCTCGGTGACCCCCTCTACAGCGGAACGGCCAAGCGCCTCTTCCCCCGCCTCGCCCTCCATGCCCGTAAACTGGGTTTCACCCACCCCATGACCGGCCAAGCCCTCTGTTTCTTCAGCACCCCACCAGCGGAGTTCTTCGCGTTTTTTCGGAAGATGGCCAACCCTTCCGTCCGCCCCTGAAGGGCGGAACTCACCGCTGGAGGGGTGAGCCCTTCAGAACGGGTTCGGTGCCGGAGAAAGGGTTACTCGATGTTGAGAATCTGCTCTTTGATGTTCTCGATGAGCTCTTTCGAGTGGATCACGACGCGGGAGATCTCGGCATCCTGGGTCTTTGAGCCGATGGTGTTCACCTCACGCAAACACTCCTGCATGAGAAAGCCGACCTTCCTTCCAGGAGGTTCGGGATACTCGGGCGAGAGCATCTCCTCCAGATACTTGAGGTGCGATTCCAGACGGTCCATCTCCTCGGCGATGTTGGATTTGTCGATGAAGAAGACGACCTCTTCGTAAAAGCGGCTCTCCGAAAAGTTCGGAAGGCTGTAAAGCTCTTTGAGCCTGGCGGCGAACTTTTCCTTGATCACCTCCGGTTGCTTGGCCGAGAGGAGACGAATCTTTTCGAGGTTCTCCCGGATCTGGGCCCCGTACCGGTTCAGAGGTTCCCGGAGCTTCTCCCCCTCCCTCGCCTTTTCCCGGAGCAGTTCGTTCAAGGCATCCTGGTAGGACTCCCGAATGAAGGCCCTCTCCTCATCGTTGAAGGGGGTATCGGCGTAGTTGAGGTTGAAGACTCCCGGAAGCTTGAGAAGGGAATCCACGTTCAAGACGAAGCGGTCGTCCTTCTTCATGGTCGGTTCCACCATGTGGACGATCTTGTCCAGAAGCACCGCGTTAAGGTTGATGTTGAACTTCCCGGGGTCGAAGAGTTCAAACTCCGCGGTGACGTCGATCTTCCCACGGCTGAGAGTCTTCTCCGTCATGGACCGGAGCTCGGACTCCAGCCCCAGCCAAGAGGCGTTCCCCCGAAGGTTGACTTCGAGGAATTTATGGTTCAGCGAGCGGAGCGAAATGTGGAGCGCAAAAGTCAGGTGGTTGTAGCTTCGAGAGACATAACCGGTCATGCTTCGGATCATAGGTTTATCCTTTCGGGGAATTGGAGGGAATAGAGGTGCGCGTAGAGGTTTCTCTTCTGCATAAGCTCTTGGTGGGTACCGATTTCGACAATCTGCCCCTGGTCAAGGACGACGATCCTGTCCGCCGACGTGATTGTCGAGAGCCTATGGGCGACGATCAGAGTCGTTCTGTTCTTCATGAGAACTTCCAGCGCCTTCTGGATCAAGGTTTCGGATTCGGAATCCAGCGAGGAGGTCGCCTCGTCGAGGATGATGATGGGGGGGTTCTTGAGAAAGACCCTGGCGATGGAGATTCTCTGCCGCTCCCCGTTGGAGAGGTACTGTCCCCTCTCGCCCACGAGAGTATCGTACCGGGCTGGGAGACGGTCGATAAACTCGTCCGCCTTGGCCAGACGGGCCGCCTCGTGAATCTTCTCGTCGGTGTAGAGGGGATCACCACAGGTGATGTTGTGGCGAATCGTGTCGTTGAAGAGGACGATGTCCTGAGTGACCATGCCGATGTTGTTCCTCAGGGAGGGAAGGTCCCAGGTGAGCAGGTTTCTTCCATCCAGAAGGATCGCTCCCTCGGTGGTCTCGAAGAATCGGGGAATCAGGTTGACTAGGGTGCTCTTACCGGAGCCGCTGAAGCCGACGAAGGCAATCTTCTCTCCGGCTTGGATCTTCAGGTTGATCCCCTTCAGGACATGTCCGTTCCCCTCTTCGTAGGCGAAGAAGACGTCTTGGTACTCTATGTCGCCGCGCACCCTCTCAACCGTTCCTTCCCCGCGGCAGAGAGAAGAGGCCATCTCTTTCTCGTTCTGCTCCTGGAGGATCTTCTCGACTCTCTCGAGGCAGGCTACCCCCTGCTGGAGGGAGGTGTTGGCCCGGCTAAGCTTCTTGACGGGAGGGTACATCAGAAAGATGGCTGTGAAGAACGACATAAACTGGCCCGTGGTAAGCGTCCCGCTCTGGATCTTGTAGGTCCCGATAGAGAGGATCACCGCGGCCAGAATCCCTCCCAGAAGCTCCATGAAGGGGGAGGTTCCGGCGTTGACCAGGGCCATGCGGAGGCTCGTCTTCAAGTAGCCTGCAGAGAGGCTCTGGTACTTGGCCTTGACGACACCCTCCATGTTGTAGGTCTTGATGATCCGGATTCCATGGACAAGCTCGTAGAGTGAGGAGGAGATATCCCCCAGCAGGCTCTGCATCCTGTGCCCCTCCCTCTTGGCCCTTCGAGCGAAGAAGGAGATAGGGGCTATGGCTATGGGGATGATGATGAAGGTGAGCGAGGCCAGGTGCCAATCCTGAATGAAGACGACGATGAGAAGGGCCAGGAGAGTCAGAGACTCGACGAAGATATCGGAAACCGTGGAGGTCACGGCGTTTTGGACCTTGTCGATGTCGTTGGTCAGGTTGGAAATGATGACTCCGGTGCGGCTCCTGGAGAAGAAACGGATAGACTGTTCAAGGAGGTGAAGGTAGACCTTGTCCCTCAGGTTCTTGACGACTCTGAGACCCACTCCGTTCATCTGATAGGAGGCGACGAAATCGAAGATCGATTTTCCCAGGAAGATCAAGGCGAGGAGAATGGGGAGACTCGCCGCCATGGAGTGGATATCCAGGTGGAGGACATCGTTGACGATCTTAGAAAAGAGCCCCTGTTGACCGCCATGAGCACCAGCGTTCTTCACGAAAAGCTCGTCCATGATAGGCTGGATGATCACGGAGGTGAGCATCGTAAAGAGGGCGACCATGGCCATGCAGAGCAGAGCCGCTACCACACGAAGGCGGTGCGGTCTCAGGAGGCGCAGAAGCTTTCCAATATCCTTAAACAAGGTCTTCTATACCCCCATCTTCCGGAGAATCGCGAAGGCCGGCGCGATGACACCCGAAAGGTAGTTGTCCGCGGCGGCCGAAAAGGAGCGGATCGTCTTACCGTCCCCCCCTGCGTACTCCCTAAGACGGGATACACGAACCCTTGACGAGCCTACCGCGTCTCTCGGGGAGAGGGCGGATTCACCGGTTATCTCCAGGTCGGAGAACCCTTCGAAGAGGGAAGGCCACCCCTTCTTCAACCCCTTGGGCCCACCCCGGAAGGTGCCTTGAAGGTGGATTCCATGGAAAATCCCCGTGTAGAAACACTCCAAGGAGAAACGGCCTTGTGCGGTAGCCGTAACTTCTCTCTCGATTCGCTCCCTCTCTTCCTCTTCGGGAGAGAGAAGGTTGAAGGCCAAGGTTCCTCCAAAAGGCTCCGGAGAGACTTCTGCCAGGTTGAGGTGATCCATGATCTGAGAGGCCAGGGATTCCACCCCCTTATCCTTGATGGACGCGGGAAGAAGAATCTGAAGGTGTATCCACTCCGGATCGATTCTCTCGATCAAGGCTCCTAGCAAAAGGCTAGCCACAGCGGCCGCAGGATGGGGAACCTTAATCACCCTGGCCGATGCGAGAGGCTCCTCATCACGCGAAGAGTAGAGGCAATCGTAGACGTCCAAGGAATCGGCGCAGTCAAGAACCCGACCTGTAAAGTGTTTCGCCAAATCCCTGTTCTTCGCAGAGGCGGCCAGCAGGATCAAGAGGTCATGCTCCTGCAACTCCTTCAAGGATGGGTATCGGACAACGATTCCCTCTCCTTTGTAATCACCAAGGAGAGAGTATTCTTCTTCGACAGAGTAGTCATAGAACGTTATGGAGCTCTCGCTGAGCAACTCGCTCTCGCCGAGCCGCTCTCGAAATTCCCGAGCGATATCTCCGGTGTAGCCCAGAAGGGCGATCTTAAGATTCTTCCGTGTGGGGGGAGTCATTCTCTTCCACCGGGCTGGGTGCCGGTTTGGACAGCAAGGCCCGGATCAAATTGTAAATCACGTATCCATAAAGCATTAAGGCGATGGTGTACCCAGGATAGTAGATCAAACCCAGGATCACCAACCCCATGAAGATGACGGGACCGAAGTGGCGGCTCCCCACCTTCATATCTTTGAAGCTCTTGAAGCGGATGGTACAGCTCATGAGAAAAGCGAACAGAACCACGACCAAGGCGAAGATCAAAACCTCGATTCTCTTCTGAAGAGGCTCCGGATGAATAAGAACCAAGGAGTAGATCGCCGAGGCCGCCATAGGGATCGGCAACCCCACGAAGTAGCTGTTCTCCTGAGGGTAGACCTTGTGAAGGACGTTGAAACGGGCCAGACGAAGGAGCCCGGAGAGCATGAAGAGTGTGGCGATGATGACGGAGAAGGGTTCGCAGTTGTTGAGCCCCCACTTGTAAGCGAGAAGAGCAGGGGCGGCCCCGAAAGAGAGGGCGTCGGCCAGAGAATCGAGTTCGCTTCCAAAGTCCGAAGAAACGTTCAGAAGCCTCGCCAAACGACCGTCAAAGAAGTCGAAAAGGGAAGCGAAAAAGATAAAGAGGGCGGCGGTGGCAAACTTTTCCTTGAAGAGATAGATAATGCTAAGGAAACCAAATATGGCGTTCCCCGCCGTCACCATAGAGGGAAAAGCGTTCATCTCCAAACGGGGACGACGGGGAAATCTCTTGAAATGGAACCGCTTTGCAGGTCGGTTATTCCTCTTCACCGAACCTCCCTAAGACGGTGAGGGCGCCTTTGACGCGATCTCCAATCTTCACGGAGAAACGGAAATTCTTGGGGACAAAGAGGTCGACCCTTGACCCGAACATCACGATTCCCATTCTCTCGCCCAGGACCACACTCTCACCTTGACGTTTCCAAGGTCGGATCCTGCGAGCGGCTACGCCTGCTATGACATCCATCTCCACCCTTTTTCCGTTCCCATCGATTTCAACCTTGACACGGGAGTTCTCTGTCGAGGCTTCGACCTTGTAGGCAGGGTGGAACTTACCCTCCACGACCTTAAGAATCTTGATGTTCCCTTCCATAGGAGCCCGGAAAAGATGAACGTTGTAAAGGGCCAGGAAGATGCTCATTCTTTGGCCTTCCGGGGTGGAGACAATCTCGAGGACCCGGCCGTCTGCGGGTGAGAGGATCTCCCCTTTGTTCAGGGGGGGAGGAACCCGCGAAGGATCTCGAAAAAAGAAGAGGAAGAGAAGGGTTAAGACCAGGAATACGCAAGCCGGCAGAGGAAGCCTCAGCGCAAAAAAAGCCAGAGCTAGAACAAGGGAGGGTAAGACGAAAATTAAACCTTCTTTCGCCATCAGTTTCTCAGTTGACTCTCTTTGTAGTTGCTGATAATGAGCTGCATCTGATCCTTAAGGGCAAGCTTCTTCCTCTTGATCTCTTTGACCTGGAGTTCCTCTTCTTCGCTTAAATAGTGTTTTCCCTGAAACTCCATCAGTGCGGTCTCGCACTCCTGGTGGGAGAGGTAGATTTGTTTGAACTCCGGATCCTTTTCGATCAAAAGGTCTTTGATCTCTTCGTCTCTCATCGAGCCTCCTTAAGTGGAAGATTTCCGTCTGCCTTCTGATAATCTTAGCACGCCTTTGCGGCTTTGGCAAACCCAGACCATCAGGAGGAGCAGAGATTGGCTTGGCAATGGGAGCCTCCGATTTTCGTAAGGACCTCTTCGATTCGAAAAGGCTTGTGGATAAAGCCCAAGGCCCCTTTGTCCAAGAGCTCTTGAACCTCTCCGTTCTGGGCGTACCCGGAGATCAAGAAGACCGGAAGCCTTGGGTCCCTCGCATGAAGCTCTCGAAATGTCTCTTTACCATCCATGACAGGCATTTTGATGTCCAAAAGAACTGCTCCTATCTGGCCACCCTGGTCGAGGAAGAGGTCGAGCCCCTCCTTCCCGTTGGCCGCAAGGAGTGTCTGATACCCCGCTTCTTGAAGGAGATCGTCAAGAAAGTCTCGAACCAGCTCCTCATCGTCGATCACCAAGACCTTGCTCTCTTTCTCAACCCCTCGAAAAGGAGCTTCGCAGAGATCCTTCGCCGACTCTTGGGAGCTCTCTGTAAGAGAAAGGAAGAAGAGCTCAAAGAGGGCTCCTCCTCCTGGATTGTCTCGGAAACGAAGGTGCCCCTTATGGTTCTGAACGATCCCCATCGCGGTCGGCAACCCCAGGCCGAGGTGTCTGCCATCGACCTTTGTTGTGAAGAAGGGGTCGAAGAGGTGACGCCGAATCCCCTCGGAGAGACCAGGGCCGTTATCGGCCACCGACAAGGAGATCCCCTGCCCTTTCATTGCGGGGATACCCTCCTCCTCCAATTTCACACTTCTGGTCCGAACTTTCAGAGTGCCGCCCTTTTCCGAAAAGGCTTCCAGAGCGTTAAGAAGAAGGTTGTAGAGAACTTGGCTGATCTGCCTTCTATCGCCTTCGACCAAGGGAAGGTCCTTCTCCAGAGACTGATCCAAGAGAACCTTGGGGAAGCCTTTCCAAGGAAGCTTTCCAAGAATCTCCAGAACCAGGGAGTTCAGCTCGATGGGCTTGACCTCCATCTTCCCTTCCCGGGCCAGTCCCAGCAGGTCCGAGACCAACCTCGCCGCTCTCCCGCCGGCCCTCTCCATCTCCTCAAGCACGTGGTACTCCCGGCTCCCAGGATCGGCCCGCTTGCGAAACCACTCCGTATAGCCCAGGATTCCACCCAGAATGTTGTTAAAATCATGGGCCAACCCGGCGGCCAAGTGTGAGACCTCCTCGAAACGGCGGCTCCTTTCGGCGTGAACCTCCAGATCCCGCTTCCATGTGATGTCCTGCCGGGTAACGACATAACTGGCCACCTCCCCGTTGACCCCTCTCACCGGAGAGACGGCCCCCTCCTCTTCCCGGGGAAGCCCCCCTTCTCTCAGACCCGTGTACCGTCCACGCCAAGTTTTCCCCTGCCGAAGGGCCTGACGTATCTCGTCCAAACGGGAAAGAACCTCTTCTGAGAGTGGAAAATCGAGAATCTTTCTGCCTTGAAGTTCTTCGACAGATCTGTCCACGAAATCGGCATAGCAGGGGTTTGCATAGAGGATGCGGCCTTCCTTATCGATTACGGCAACCCCCTCCTCCATCTGGTCCACCGCAGCCCTAAGGCTCTTGAGATCATCCTCTCGCCGCTTCTCTTCGGTGATGTCCAAACAAAGACCGTCGATTCTGATAACCCTCTCCCCCTCCAAGACGGGTATCCAAAGCTCTTTTACCCACACCAAAGACCCATCCGTCCTCTGAAGACGGTACTCCACCTCCCGCCTCTCACCCTGCATGGCACCGAGAAAAGCGTACTCCAGAGCGGCCCAATCTTCCTCAAAAACCGTTTCTACCAGGGAGCCTTTCCCGGAGAGCAACTCGTCGGAGGAGAGACCGGTTATAGTCTTCACCCCCTCGGTAAAGAGAGTGTACTCCCAACGTTGCCCCTGCTTCTCCTCCATCTGCCAGAAGAAGGCGTTTACCGATTCCAAGAGAGGCCTGAGCCTCCTCTCGCTCTCTTCCCAACGGCGCCGTCTCTCTTCGTTCGGATCCGGTAGAGAAAAAGTGCAACAGAAGAGATCCCTCCCCGGGAGAATGACAACCTGAACCGGAAGTTTGCGAAAGGGCTCACCCCGGCGAAGAACCGTCGCCTCCCCCTCCCTGACACTCTCTGAGGATGAGGGGGAGAAGAGGGTCGAGGGAAGGAAGAGGTCGTTCAGAGTCTTTGGCGTTTCGCTTTGGAAGAAGAGACGGCCCTGATCGTTCAGGAAAGATATCCGCCCTTGCCGATCGTATAGAACCACCGGGCAGGGCAAGACCTCACAGACTTCAAGGTTAACTCCTTCGGCGTCCCATCCTTTCGCGTTGTCGAGACCCTTCTCCATTCGAGACACCCCCTGGATGTCGGCAAAGAAGGTTTTCTCAATTCAAACCCATCTCCCCCCGCTTGTCAAGTGTCGAGGGTCTCTCCCCTCGCCGGCCAAAGGAGCCTCACCCTGCAGCCCTCTGAGGGGAGGTTTTCCAGTTCGGCTCTCCCGTTGTGGAGCTGGAGAATGTGGTACACGAAGGTCAGCCCCAGGCCCCTCTTCTGTGGTGACGTCGTGTAGAACGGTTCAAAAGCCCTCTCAGGCTCAGGGACACCGGAGCCGTTGTCGGTGACTTCGACGATGGCTCCATCCCTCTCTCCCCAGACCTGGACTGTGATCTTCTTACTCCCCTCCGCCTTCTCGGACAAGGCGTCCAGAGCGTTCTGGAGAACGTTTCTCAAAGCCCTCTCGATCAGCATGGGGTTGCCATAGATTAACGGTGTCTCTTCGGACCCTTGAAAGTGAATCTCCACACCCGGTGTGCCCAGCCCCTCCACAATCTCTCCGGTCAGTTTGACAAGGTTACACTCCATGGGTTCGAGATCTTTCAGAGAAGAGAAGAAGGCGA
This sequence comes from Acidobacteriota bacterium, assembly GCA_023621955.1. Classification (GTDB taxonomy): domain Bacteria; phylum Acidobacteriota; class Aminicenantia; order JAMOAD01; family JAMOAD01; genus JAMOAD01. The sequence continues at coordinate 5,683 of JAMOAD010000216.1, read as the reverse complement.
TGTCCCGAATCAGGGAGACGATTCTCTCCACTGCCTCCTGGGCCGGTTTCAACCGTTTAGCGAGGGCTTCGTCGTTGTTGCTCATGGCGATTCTCTCGATTTGCCATGAGATCACCGTCAGAGGGTTGTTGATCTCATGGGCCACCGAAGTCACCAGAGAGGTCAAGCTTCTCATCTTGTTCGCCTTCTCTAGGCGCTTCTCCTGAATTCGAAGCTCCTCCATGGCCTCCTTCAACTTCTCCGTTCTCTCCCCGACCATCCGTTCCAGGCTCTGGCTGTAGTGTTCCACAGAGCGGATCTGTTCGTTCAGCTTTCCCGCCATAGCGTTGAAACTTTCGGAGAGTCTCTGAACCTCATCGCCTGTCTTCAGGTTAGAACGAACTTCGTAACGGCCGGCGGAGAACTCCTCCATGGTGCGGCTCAAGTCCCTCAGGGGAAGCGAGAAGCGGTAAGCCACATAACTGACGATGAGGCTCATCAGCAGAAGGGTGACAAGACCGACCAGGGTCAACCATCTGGCGATGCCTATCAACCTATTGTGAATACGGTTTTCAGAGATTCCCACAACCAACAGTCCCAAGGGAGCGTTCTCCTGCCCGGCCAGTACGGGGAAGGTGTACTCCCTGAAAGGTTCCCCCTCCAGAAAGATTCGCGCGACACCGGGGGCTTTACCGACCGGTTTCTTCTGAAGCCTCTGCCAGATCGGGAGGAAGTGTGAGGCGTCCCTCTCCTGAGAGTAGGCCAGCGAGTTGATCTGAGTGTCGACAACGTAGAAGTAATCAAACTCCTTGGAAACCAAGGGCTCCATAATGTTTTTAATGCTGGCGTAGTCGGCGTTGTAGAGCGGAGCCTGAAGAACCCTGGCGGCGGTCTCCCCGATAGCGTTCACCTGAAATTCGCTCTGCTCCCGAGAGACCTTCGCCACCTGACCGTTTACGTAGAGGACGAAGAGAAAGAAGAGGAGCATGAGGCCGGGAAGCAAGGAAACAATCAGTCGGATTCTAATGGTTCTTCGCAACACTTAGCTCCTGAAAGGGAAGCTCCATGGTACAAGAGAGGCGGAGCCCCCGAACCTTTTTCTTATAGCCGATGACGGAGACCGGAGTGACCAGGGGGAGAAAGAAGCTCTCCCGCTGGGCGATATTCTCCAGGGCATTCAGAATCCCGATCCGCTTGATAGGGTCTCTTTCCCTCCGCATGACGGCCAGGAGAGCGTCCGCTTCGGGAACCCTGGAAACCGAGTTCATGCCCATTCCGGGGAGAAAAACGGATTCGAAGAAGCTGAAAGAATCGGCAACGTCCATGAGGTGGTAGATTGCGGTGATGTCGAAGTCGGCTCGATCGAAATCCGCCCAGTAACGCTCTCTCTCCACAACCCTCTTCTCCAGCTCGATTCCCAATCCCGCAAGCCTCTCCTTTAGGTATTGGAAGAGTTGGTTGCGTATACCGTATTCGTAAGAGAGATAGACCATCTTCCGGGCTCTCTTCCCCACAACAACACTCTCCCGCTCTCTTTCGGGGTACCGGAAGAGTCGGCTCTCCTTGAGGGCGTTAGGAAGAATGTGCTGTGAAGGGATATAGGTGATCCACCCATACCTCTTCACGAATTGTGCCCCATCGATGATATCCCGGATTCTCCTCCGAAGGCGAGGGTTCGAAAGGGCCTCTCTCTTGGGGTTGAGTAGCAGGTAGACTCCCCCCGAGAAGGGCGTCCTGTAAACAAGGTAGGGGCTTCCCCGGCCCATTTTCGGAAGTTCCGGGGATCGGAAGTTGAAGAAGAGGTCGGGATGTCCCATCTCGACCTCTTTTTCAAAAAGAGCGGGCGAATTGAAGAAATGGAAGTGAACTCTCTCGATGTTCCCGGGCCAAGGACCTTGAAAGAACCGGTTTCTTCTGAGAACGACGAGGGTCCCGCCTTCGCCGGGAGAAAACTTCTCCACGTAGAAGGGCCCGGAGAAGGCCCACCTTCTCCTAAGCCCCCCTTCGGGAAGGACCGGGTTCCCCACCTGGGCGAGAAAAAGACGGTACCTATCCCCCTCTTCCTTAAGGGTGATACGCAAGGTTCTTTCATCGATAACGCTCAGGCCCCGGCAGAAACGCTCCCCCTTAGTGACAGTCTCTTCCCCCCCCTCAACGACTGTGTAGAGCGGGTTGGGACGGGGAACGAGGAAAGAGTCGATCAGAGACCAGAGAAGGTCCCGGCTAGTAATAGCCGAACCGTCGGAGAAGCGTATCCCCTTTTTCAGGGTCAGAGTTACGACCCTCCCTTGGCGAACTTCACTCTCCAAAAGCCGGTTTTGAAGTTTTCCCTCCCCATCTAAGGCCAAGAGGGAGGAGTAAAGCGCCCCGAAGAGGGGCTGGAACGCAATATAGCGAACTCCTCCGAAGGGGTTCAAGTCTTCGAAGCGGAAGCGGGTGTCCACGGCGAAACAGATCTCCTGAGAGGAAGAGGGCCGAACCGGGGCGCGGCAGGAGGTACAAAAGAGAACGCACAGGAGAAAAAGCATTCCAACTCTCTCTCTTCCCTTTCGGAGAACGTTCTTTTCCAACATCACAAAGGCTGTCCCTCCCTTGGATTATAGATGAGATAAAAAGGATAAACAAGGGAAAGGCGAGGGTTCCGCTTCCATTCTTTTCGACTTTTAAGACGAAAAAACCTTCTCGATAGCATCCAAAAGAGCAGGGAAGTAAGTCGGCTTCAACAATATTGCCGCCGGGTGGAGCCTCTCGGCCCTCTCCATGACCTCTCTGTCCGGATACCCGGTCATGAAGATGATCGGCAGCGGGAAAACCTCAAGAATCTCCTTGGCCGCCTCAATACCGTCCTCATGGCCGACGAGTTGAATATCCATGATGATGAGATCCGGTCTCTCTCTCTTCACGATTTCGAGGGCATCCCTGGCAGTCGCCAGAATCCCGCACACATGGTAACCAGCCATCAGCAGGTCCATCTTCAACCCTAAGGCGATGATCGCCTCATCTTCGAAACAAAGGATTCTTCTCCCTTTCTCCATCTTAAACCCTGGCTTGGTAGACCGTCTCCCGGAAGACCAGACAACAGCGAAAGCCCGGGGGGGAGGCAAACTCCACCTTTCCTTGAAGCTGGTGCTCTCCCAGGATCAAAACCGTTTGAAGGCCTAAAGTCGGCTGATTCCTGAAGTCAAAGCCTTCATCGACCCCGATGCCGTCATCTTCGTAGACCAGAGCCAGCGTCTCCCCCTTCTCTCTTTTCAAAGTCACCTTCACGGTTCCCCTCCTCTCTCCTGGGAAAGCATGCTTGAGAGAGTTTGTCATCAACTCGTTGATCATGAGGCCACAAGGAATGGCAACGTCAATGGTCACGCTGACCGGCTGCATATCCAAAAGGAGGTTCACTTTTCCCTGGCATATGGCGAGGCTAGTCAGCGTCAGCTCTGTCAACTCCTGAATGTAGCTGGCCAAGTCGATCTTCGAGAGATCATGGGATTGGTAGAGCCTCCGATGGACGAGGGCCATAGCCTGTATCTTGTTTTCAACCTCTTTAAAGACGAAAGCCAGGGGCGCGCACTTCGGTTGAAGGGCCTGAAGTCTCAACATGGAGATGATCACCTGCATGTTGTTCTTCGTCCTGTGGTTCAGCTCCTTCAAGAGGAGCTCCTTCTCCGCCAGCATGGTCTTCAACTTCTCTTCGGTCTTCCTTGTTTCATCGATGTCTAGGTGGGTGCCGACCATCCTGGTCGCTTTCCCGTTCCCGTCCCAGGCGACAGGCTTTCCCCGTGCCATGAACCAACGCCACCCCCCATCACGCATCCGGAAACGGAAATCGACCCTGAAAGCCTCCCCACGGGAGAGCTTGTCCCTCATCTCGGGGATGATCACCTCTCTGTCGTTGGGATGGACCATGGAGGTCCAAACCGAAAAGTTCATAGGAAATTCATAGGGCCGATAGCCTGACATCTCGAAGGCCCGAGGGCTCCAATAGATCTCACCGGAAACCAAGTCCCAGTCCCAGAGACCGTCAGATGTGGCCTCCATCGCCAGTCTCAGCCTCTCCTCACTCTTCTTTAGGAGCTCCGCGGTTCGTTTACTGACGGTAATATCCCGGCTGACAACGAGAACGGCCGGATTATCCATGTAGGAGATCAAGATAAAAGCTGTTTCCGCAAAGGCCTCTCCCCCATTCTTACAGAGAAAGGCTATCTCGGAAGCCTCTTTCCCTTTGCCGACCTTTTCCGGATCGATTCTTTCAAGAATCTCTTCTCGGTACTCTTCTTGGAGCAGATCTGTGAAGGGTCTCCCTAAAAGCTCCTCGCCGTTATACCCCAGAAGGAGCTCCAAAGAGGGGTTCGCAAAAGAGATCCGACCGTTCTGGAGGATGCAGATCGCGTTGGGTGTGGAAGAGACGACCTCCCGGAACCTCTGTTCGCTCTGTCTTAAAGCCTCTTCGTTCCGCTTCCTCTCGGTGATATCGGTCATCACCCCCACCATCCCCAGGGCGCTTCCCTGAAGATCGGCAAAGGTGGCCTTATGGAAGAGAACCTCCCTCCTCTCTCCCCGGAAGTTCGTCATGAACCCCTCGTAGACTTGAACCCCCGGGTTGTTAAGCAGTTCGATATCCTTGCCTTTGAACTGATCGGACTCGGTGCCCTCGAAGATCTCCTCGGTTCTTTTCCCAACGATCTGCTCCCTCCGGTAGCCCAAGAAGTCGCAGAAGGCTCGGTTGCACCCCAAGTATCTCCTCTCCGCGTCTTTGTAGAAAACCGGGCTGGGAATCGTTTCCAGGAGGGTCTCCATCAGGATGTGCTTCTCCTCCAAATCCTTCTCGGCTTTCTTCTCTTCGGTGACATCCTCTACAAAGCCTTCCAGGTGGGGACCCGAAGGGGTATGAACGAGCCGGATATGGAGGCGGGCGTTCCAGGGTTCGCGGTTCTTTCTCCGGTAAAGGTGGTCTAGGACGAGAATCTCCTCCCTTTCTAAGGCCTCTTTCAGCATCTTGTCCCGATCATCGCTGTTGGAGTAGAGGTCACGGGGAATCGAGAGATCCGTGGCCAAGACCTCTTCAGGGGAACCATAACCGAGCATTCTGGCCATGGCGGGGTTCACGTCCAGGAAACGACCGTCCAAGGAGGAGTGAAAGATCCCCAGAGAGGCGTCCATGTAGAGGGTTCTGAAGCGCTCTTCACCCTCCCGTACCTTTGTTTCTGTTTCCCAACGGAGGTCACGGTTGGCCATCAGCTTTCCCAGGAGCATGGTCACCAGTGGGAAAAGGCCCAGGAGGTGAAGCAGAACAAGCGGGAAGGCCTTTCCGAGAGCCTCCCGGGAAAAGACCATCATAGAGAGGAGAAGAGAGAGGTGGGCCGTCAAACCGGCAAGGTAAAGCTCGGCAAGGGAGAAGGGCCCTCGCTTGCTCCCTCGGAGCTTTTTCCAGAGAAGACCCACCAGGGCCGTAACAAGGGTTCCACACACCCCTGCCCAAGCCCCTGCCCCTCCTTGATAAACAGAAGAGAGAGAGGTCAAGGCCACGGCCGTCACAGTCGGAACCGCTCCGAAGAAGAGACCCGAGAGGAGGAAAAGAATCGAAGGCACGTGGAAGAGAGAATTGGGAGCGAAGGAGGCTCCTTGGAAGATCAAGAGTGTTCCGATCAGCCCCAAGAGAAAACCGACCCCGATCTTTCCGAAGGTTTTCGGTTCTCTCCCCTCGCCG
>JAMOAD010000145.1 GCA_023621955.1 Acidobacteriota bacterium | reverse complement strand
GAGCCCGGCCAGGGACAAGACGGTTCGGGGAATATCGATCAGGGAGGCGCGGGTCCAGTGTCGCCCGGGTTTTACCCTCCCAGGGCCGTAGAAGATCAGGGGAACCGCAATCTCCTCCCTGTAGAGGGAGTGCCCGTGGGCGACGACCTCATCCTTGTCACCCTGCCATCCCCGGCGTACCCGCCCGAAGTTGGCGAAGCTCTCTCCGTGGTCCGCATGGATCACGAAGAGGGTGTTCTCACCATAGCCCGCCTTTTCAAGAACCTCTACGAGACGTCCGACGAACTTGTCGACATAACGGTTGCAGGCTCTGTAGAGGCCCTGATTCCAACCGTAAGAGAAGTCCCCGGGACGAAGGGCCGTGATTGGAGGTTTATAGGGGGTGTGGGTCTGATTGAAGTCGACGAAGAGGAAGAAGGGCCGCCCCCGCTTCTCCTGGACCCAGTGGAGCACGTCGTCGGTAATATAGACGCTCTCCTGACGAAGCTTCTCGTAGTCCTTCACCTGGTCGAAGCCAACGTCCACAGACCACTCGGAGAAACCGTGCAGGAAGATGTTATCACCGATGGCGGCGGTCGCGTAACCCGCCTCCCGGAAGAGGGTCGGCAGGGAAGGAAGCCGTCGGCGGTAGAAGAGGAGTTTCTCGAGGGGGTGGATGTAGAAGTCGTAGTTGCTGATCCCTACCTGGGGGCTCCTCAGCCCGAAGAGTTCAGCATAGTTGGAGGAGCGGGTCCAGTTCCCGGTGGCGTAGGCTCTGGGGAAGGAGACCCCCTCCCGGCGGAGCCTTTCGATGTTTTCAAGGGCTCCCTCCTCCGCCAAATCGGCGCGGAGGGAATCGATCTGGATCAGGACGATGTTGAGGGGAGCCTTCCCCTCTTGGGGAACGGTCACCACCGGTTCGGCCCAGTACCCCCCCCTTCCCTCCCACCGGAGGGTTACCCTCTGACCGGCCCAGGGCGCCAGGGAGAGGGTCTCCTCTCTCCAATAGCCTCTCTGAGGGAAGAAGCGGTGGAAGAAGAATTTACCGACTTTTCGAAACCAGAAGCCTTTCCTGTCAGGGGCCGGAGAGAGCCGCCGCTCCAGGAGGGTCTTCCCGTTGGCGGAGACCTTGAAATCGGCTTCGCCCCTGTCGCACCCCAGGGCAAAGGAGAGTTCCGACCCAGGTGCGACCTCCAGAGTCGTCTCCCTGACGCCTTCCGCGGGGAGGGCTCTCCGGGTCTCCACCATCCAGAGGTACTTCCCCAGGGAGACCTGGCATCCCCCCTCCCAAAGGTCCGGCCTCACCCAGGGCTCTCGCTCCGCGGGGCAAAGTTCCCCGGAACGGGACATGAGGGGAAGGAGCCGAAGGGCCACCTTCCGGGGGGAAGGGCTTGCGGGAATCGTCTCTTCGTCACCATAGTAAAGAGGAGAGGGGAGAACGAAAAAGATTTGGAAGAGCAGGAAAAGGAGGAGTATGGCTCCAAGGCCATACAAGAGAATTCGCCGCTTCATGGAGAAGGATTATACCTCATTTACCTTGCCGGGGAAACCCAGATAACCCTTGTCCAACCCTCCTCCTTAAGCTATACTGCTTTCAGATGGGCTTTCAGGAGGCAAAGATGAAGATGAGACTCAGCGTGTTCTCCCTCCTTTTCGTTCTCTTGATCCTTTTTCTTCTCTACAAACTCTTTCTTACCCCCGGCGGCAAGGCCGGCCTCCCCCCCGAAAGCGCCCTGAAAACAATCGACAAGGCGAAAGAAATCTCCGCCGACTCCTCCTTCGACATGATCATGAGAGGTGTCAACTCTTTCAAACAGGAGAAAGGGGAGCTCCCCTCCACACTGGAAGAGCTCGTCCCCTTCCACATCCGCGTCTTACCCGTCGACCCCTGGGGCCGTCCCTTCCGGTACACCCCCCAGGAGGGAGGGAGCTACACCGTCGCCTCCGCCGGAGCCGACGGCCGGTTCGAAACTTCCGATGATCTTGTCAAGAAAGAGTAGTCTTCTCTCCCTCTCCCTGTTTTTTCTCTTTCTTCCCTCCCTTCTCTCGGGAGGGTTCTTCTTCCCCTACCCTCCCTCGGCCCGCCTTCTCAGGCTGACAACGAAGCATTTCGAGGTCCTCTTTCCGGAGAACCTCCGGCAAGAGGCTTTCAGAACCGCCGGTTGGGCGGAGGAAATTCTTCCCCAGCTGGCCGATGAGCTCGGTTGGCGGCCCCGGGAGAGGATCACGGTTCTCCTCTACTCAAACCTGGACTTCTCCAACGGTTTTGCCACCCCCGTCCCCTTTCTCCTCATCGGCCTCTTCGCCACTCCCCCACCGGTCACCTCCGAGATCGGCCACTACGACTCGTGGCTCAGGGTCGCCCTGGCCCACGAGCTCACCCACCTGGTTCACCTCGACCAGGCCCGGGACCTCTCCTGGAAGCTACGCTCCTTCTTCGGAAGGGCTCCCCTCCCTCTGATCTTCCCCCACCTGGCCGACTCTCTCCCCTGGACCGAGGGGCTGGCCGTCTTCATGGAGAGCCGTCTGACCGGATACGGTCGCCTCAACGGCTCACTCTACCGCGGTTTCGCCCGAAACAACCTCCTCTTCAACAACTTCCCCCCCTTCGACCGCCTCTTCTCCGGATCTCTCCTCTACCCCGGAGGGAAGGCACCCTACATCTACGGTTCCCTCCTGGTCGAACACCTCGTCGACAGAGACGGCGCGGAAAAGCTGAAGGAGACCCTGGAACAGACCAGCCTCTACCCACGTTTCCACTTCCCACACTCCGTCTGGAACTCCGAAATGGGACCCAAGGCCCACAGCCAATACGGCTCCCTCCGCCTCTCCCTCACCAGGACCCTTCCGGCCTCGGCCCCCAAGCCCCGAATCTTGACCTCTTCGGGTTTCCAGAAGGAGTACCTCTGCGGAAGCGGTGAGAGGGTCTACTACCTCTCCACGAACCCCTGGAACAAGCCAAGGGTCATGGAGCTCGACACGGCTACGGGAAAGGAGCGTGTCCTCTTCAAGCGGCTCATGGTCAACGGGCTCTCCCCCGACGGAGACCGAAACCTCCTCTTCACGGCGGTAGACCGGTTGACACCCTACAGGTACGTCAGCGACCTCTACCGCTTTCGAAGAGGCCACGGGATCGAGAGGCTTTCGAAGGGTCTCTCCCTCTTTGCCCCCCTCTCTCTGGGAGAGGAAGGGACTGTAGCCTTTCAAAGGGAGGGCTCAAGTTTCAGACTCCTCCTCCTCTCCCCGGGAGGCCGGGTTCTCAGAACCCTGGCCGGCCCCTTCGACGGCTACGGAACGATCTGCTACGACTCCGAAGAAAAACGGC
>JAMOAD010000057.1 GCA_023621955.1 Acidobacteriota bacterium | reverse complement strand
GTATTCTTGTGCAAGAGCGTATTCTCCTTTCCTGCTTCCAACAGGATTTGGTTTTTGGGTGAAAACAGAGGATACGCTCTTTTTCTTCCATCCACAACTTTCGGTTATACCTCAAGAATTTCCAGAACCTGGTATAAAGAGAGGAACAAGATCGACAAGGGTTCTCTGGGTCTCCCTGATTTACAGCGGACACTCCGTTTAAAGTCCGTTTAAAGTCAATACGAACGTTCGCGCATTTCGCGGTTGAAATCTACAAGGGACACTCCCTTTTTCGTTGGCGGTTAAGGAGGAAATTCCATGAACCGCGAAATCCTCTTGACTTGGAGTTAACTCCATGTGTTACCCTCTCTTCGTTAGTGGTTTTCAGGTTCGATAAGGAGGCGCCTCTATGGCAAAAACATCCTCATCGTCGATGCTTCCCGAAGGGGGAACAACCTTGGGAACCTTAGAACCGCAAGGCTCCTCTTCGGCGACGACGGATCCGGGACGGGAGAGACCCAGCGCCCCCCAACGGAGGTATTGACCGACCGGAGGGAGATCAAAGGAGAGAACAGGATGAATAACTTCGTTTATGAGATTCCCACGAAGGTCTATTTCGGGGAGAACCAACTCTCCCACTTGGGGCCGGAGCTTTCCCGCTTCGGCAAACGCGTTCTGTTGACCTACGGGGGCGGTTCCATCAAGAAGAGCGGCCTCTACGACAGGGTGGTCGCGGAAATCGAGGCCGCCGGTCTCACCCTCTTCGAGCTGAGCGGAATCGCCCCGAATCCCCACATCGGTTCCGTGCGGGAGGGAGCGAAGATCTGTAAAGAGGAGAGGGTCGACGTGCTTCTTGCCGTGGGCGGCGGCTCTACCTTGGACGCGACGAAGTTCATGGCGGCGGGGGCCTGCGTGGACTTCGACCCCTGGAGATTCCTGAGCGAAGAGGCGCCGATCGAACGGGCCCTGCCGATCGTTACCGTTCTCACCCACGCCGCCGCCGGCTCCGAGATGGATTGCGGCGGCGTGATCAGCAACCCGGAGACGCAGGATAAGATCGGCAGGATGGCTCCGCCCATGCTCCCCAAGGTGTCCTTCCTCGACCCCGCCAACACCTACTCGGTCGGCGCCTACCAGACAGCCTGCGGCGCCGTGGACATGATCTCCCATATCGTCGAGGTCTACTTCAACAGGGACCAGGATTTACAGATGCTGGACGGTGTGATGGAATCGCTCATGAAGACCATCATCCACTACGCGCCCATCGCCATGGATCAGCCCGACCACTACGAGGCACGGGCCAACCTCATGTGGGCGAGCTCCTGGGCCATCAACGGCTTTGTGAACGGCGGCAAGCGTCAGGCCTGGAGCTGTCACCCCATGGAGCATGAACTCTCCGCCCTCTACGACATCACCCACGGCCTCGGCCTGGCCATTCTCACCCCCCGATGGATGGAGTACACCCTGGACGAAGGGACCCTTTCGAAATTTGTTCAGTTCGGAGTCAACGTCTTCGGCGTCGACGCTTCCCTGCCTCCCAGGGATGCGGCCAAGAGGGGCATAGAGCTTCTGAGCGGTTTCTTCTTCGAAACCCTGGGCTTGAAGAGCCGTCTCGGCGAGATCGGCATCGACGATCGACACTTCGCCCTCATGGCGAAGAAGGCGTGCGGCGGCGTCACTCTGCCCGGGTTTAAGCCCTTGAACCAGGACGACATCGAGAAGATCTACAGAATGTGTCTGTAAGGAGGGTACCGCTATGGGAAAGAAGGTTCTCATCCTCTCCGCAAGCCCGCGTAAAGGCGGCAACTCCGATACCCTGTGCGACGAATTCCTCCGGGGCGCTCGGGAATCCGGTAACGAGGCGGAGAAGATCTTCCTGCGGGACAAGAGGATCGGTTACTGCACAGGCTGCGGCGTTTGCTACAAGAGACATCGATGCGTTCAGGGCGACGACATGGCGGAGGTTCTCGGGAAGATGGTCGAGGCCGACGTCATCGTCATGGCGACTCCGGTCTACTTCTACGCCATGAACGCCCAGATGAAAACGGTGATCGACCGCGCCGCCCCCCGCTATTCGGAAATTAAGGATAAGGAGTTCTACTACCTCCTGACCGCCGCCGACGCAGACCCTAAGATGTTGGAACGCGCCCTCGAAGGTTTCCGGGGCTTTACCGAGGATTGTCTGACAAACCCCCATGAGAGGGGTGTTGTTTACGGCGTCGGCTTGTGGCAGATCGGCGCCGTTCAGAAGAGCCCGGCCATGAAACAGGCTTACGAAATGGGTCTGAAGGTATGAGGGAAGCCTCTCCGTCCCCGAGAAATTTTCGATGGAAGGGGTCTGCAAGGAGTGGCTGGAAGCCGCCGAGGCCGGGGAGGACAAGGGTGTGAAACAACCAGGGTATGAAGGAAAATGACCATTGCGGAAGTCGCCAAGAGATACGGCATCACTCCCGACACGCTCCGTTACTACGAACGCATCAAGCTTCTGCCGAAGATCGCCCGCACCGCCGGCGGTATCCGCCGCTACGGCGAGGAGGACTGCCGCTGGGTGGAGTACATCAAGTGCATGCGCTCGGCCGGCGTCTCTGTAGAGACCCTCGTGGAATACGTCTCCCTCTTCCATCAGGGGAAGGAGACGATCCCGGCGCGTAAGCGCCTCCTGCTGGAACAACGGGAACAGATCCTGGCGAGAATCCAGGAGCTGAACGATGTCTTGGCCAGGCTGGACTGGAAGCTGGACGGCTATGAGGAACGGATGCTCAAGTACGAGGAGAAACTGAAATAGAGGGGGGCTTCGGGACTCCTTGTATAGGCCCGTTCCCTCGGCTCCACGGGAATCCGGCTCCTGCGTGCGTATGCGAGCCCTAGACCCATCAGAGGCTCACTCTTCCGTTCCCTGGGAGGGAGTCGCGTGGAAAGAGAGTGAACAGGTGGGTCCGCGGGGATGGGGCATGGTGTTACTTCCCTTCAGGCGGGGCGGTTACCGTGGCGGTGGTCCACGGGATCTCCGACCGCGGGAGGGGTCAGCGGAGAGGGAAATCATTTTTTTTTGAGGAAAACCCCTTGACTCGGGAAAAGAGAAAGGTTAGAATACTGTTCTCAACAACGATCTTTCCGAGGCGCTTTCAAAACTCTAAAAAGATTTAGAGAATTGCCTCTTGACTTTCCGCTTGGAAGTATGATAAAGTAGGAAAGCGTTTTACGACGGCCTCCCGGTGGGAGAGTCGTGAGTTCTTTGAAAACTGGGCAGAGTATAAACAAACCAGACCTTGCTTTGAACAATTAGTAAATGCAAGGATTAAAACTCAAAAAGAGTTTGGGTTCCGAGTAATCGGAATT
>JAMOAD010000125.1 GCA_023621955.1 Acidobacteriota bacterium | reverse complement strand
CCTGGAGTCGGCTGTAAACCGGGAATCATCGGGAGAATCGGTGACACCCTCTCGGGGCTGGGAATCAACATCTTCTCGGTCCTCACCTCCCAGACCTGCATCAACCTCCTGATCCACAGGGAAGAGAGCGGGAGAAGTCTCGAGGCGCTCGGCTACCTGAAGGAGGGGACCGTAGAGACGGTCGACCTTCTGGACGACATCGCCCTCATCGCCGTGGTCGGCGAAGGGATCCTCAGCACCAACGGAGTCGCGGCACGGGTCTTCTCGGCGGTCTCCGCGGAGGGAATCAACGTGGAGATGATCTCCGCCGGAGCCTCGGAAGTCGCCTACTACTTCATCGTCCGTCAGGAAGAGGTGCTCCGCGCGGTCCGGGCCATCCACAGAGAGTTCTTCGAGAGAGGGTGATCTCTACTCTTTCTTGATGATCACGAAGCTGAGGTCGTCCTGACGTCTTCCAAAGGAGAGGAGATCCTCCTTTATGGCCCCGAAGATCTCCTTGGCCGATAGCGTCTTGACCCGGCGCAGGACCGTCTCAAGGTGTTCCGGAAAGTAGAGGTTCCCCTGCTGGTCGGCCAACTCCGAGAGGCCGTCGGTGTAGAGGATGAGGATATCCCCCTTCCCCATGAGGTTGATCTCGTTGATGGTGTACTTCTCCTTGTAGCCCATGAGGCTGAGATCGAACTTTTCGACCTGCCCCTTCATGGGAACCGATCCGATCGGAGGAAACGAGACGAGCCGGTCTTCGCTGATGTTCACGATCCTGTCGTAATTATAGGAGAAGACCTTCGGGGGGAGATGGCCTGCGGAGAGGAAACGGAAAGTTCCCTCCTGGGAAATCTCCCCGTAGATCATGGTGAGGCTCTTCCAGATCGCCGAGGAGTTGTAGAACCGGATGTTGATCCTTTCGAAGAGGTTGGTGGTCACCTCGCCGAAGAGCCTCAGCTCATAGGCGATTCCCAAGAGAAAGGCCTGGTGGAAGAGGGCCGCCAGGAAAGCGTCGGAGGCGCTGTGCCCCTCAACATCCAGGAGGGCGATTCCCCCTCTCCGGCGGGTCACGGAGAGTTTCTCTTCCAGGTTGCGGAGACCGTTCCTACGGTACTCGTCGACCAATCTGTCCAGGTCGAAGCGCTGGTTGAAATCCACATAGGTGATGTGGTCGCCCCCCACTTTCCCCTTCAGGGGAATGCACTCCCCGTAGATGTCAATCCCCTTCACCTGTGGAATCTCACCGGGGAGGGCAACGAAGAGTTCGGCGGTCTCCTCGAAGTTTCTCCACTCCGTCTTCAGATTCTCCATCCTGCGCGCGATCTTACGCATATAGGGCTCAAAGAGGGGATCGGCCATGATGTTGAAGAAAGAGACGAAGGCCGGATCGTTTCGCTCGCTCGGGGAAAGCTCTTGGGACAACCAATCTTTCAGAAAAACCAGGGGTTCACGTTTTTTTGTCATTGTAGAGGAACTATTTTAGCCGTTCCCTTGGGACCTTGTCAACGAAGGAAGGGGGCGATCTCTTGACTTCCTCGGCTCTTCGGTTAAACTGATCCGATGAGCCTCAAGAGAACCCTTTCCGTTGCGGCCCTGCCCCTTCTTCTCCTAGCAGCTCTCTTGCTTCGTCTTCAGTCCTGGTACCCCTTTCTCGTCGCCGACGAAGAGACGATTCTCACCATGGTTTGGGGGCTTCACCTCGATCCGCTTCCTCCGGGGATGCCCCCTCCCCTTCCGGGCTACCCTCCCCTCTTCATCTACCTGAACTACCTCCTCTCCCTCCTCTACAGGGAGGCTGGACTCTTCCTGGGCCTCTTCCCCTCTCGAACCGCCTTCTTCTTTTCCCCCCTGGCCAAGACCTTCACCCTCAAGGCGGGAGAGGTCCTGGTCGCCCTGTTGGGAACGCTCCAGGTCGCGGTCGTCTGGAAGAGCGGCAAGGAGTTCTTCAGCAGAGAGGTCGCCTGGTTCGCCGCCATCCTCATGGCCCTCCACCCCCATCTGGTCCTCAACGGTCACATTTTCAAGTCCGACGTTCTTCTGGCCCTTCTCTTCTCCCTCCTCCTCTACTTCTCCCTCCGTTTTCTCGAGACTTTACAGACGAAGGCCTTCCTTATCGCCTGCATCCTATCGGGAATCACCGTGGCCTGTAAGTACAACGGTGCCGTCGAAGCCCTCTTGATCCCCCTCCTTCTCCTGATGGCGCGTAAGAAGTTGCCTTCCGGACAGACGTTGAGGCTCCTCTTCCTCGCCCCACTCTTCGGCCTCTTGGGCTTCCTGGCTGGGGCCCCCAACTGGATCGCCCATCCGGTGGCCAGCTTTCAGGCGGCATGGAAGTACGCCCTCTTCCACTTTCAGGAGTTCTCCTTCTACGACAAACCTTCGACAACCTACTTCCGCTACATCGTCGATCTCTGGGAGACCCTGGGACCCCTCTTTGTCGCCCTCTTCGCGGCGGGAGTCCTCTTCACCCTCTTGGGCCGCAAGAAGAAGGAGATGGTGGTTCTCGCCTCCCTGCTTCTCTACTTCCTGGTCCAAGGTCGTTCGGTCTTCTACGGGAACAGAATCATCCTGCCCCTCTACGGAGCCGTCGCCCTGATCATCGCCAAGGGGGCCTTTCTCGACATCCTCCCTCTGATCCGAAGAGTCTTTTGGAGACGGGCCTTCTCCCTCCTGATCTTCGGCTCCCTCCTCCTCTTCTCCCTCAAGGCCGTCACGACCTCTCTGCCCCTCTTCCACCTCTGGCAGACCACGACGACCCTGGACGAGGCCCTCGCCTTCCGCAGGGTCCATATCCCTCCCTCTTTCCCCTTGGGAAGGGAGAACTTCACCCCCGGAGAGAGAGGCGACCTGGGAACCTGGGATATCATCGCCCTCCCCCACCGCCTCTTTCACGGCTCCGACGCCCTTCCCTTCCTCTCCACAGGGATCTTGGCGGATTACCTGAAGAATCGCTCCCACAACGCGCGTTTGAGGGGGGAACTCCTCTCTCGGCTCCAAGAGTACCGCCCCTTCCATCGGGTGACAAAGCCCTCCTTCAGCCCTTGGGACGGGGACATCCTCTTCTGGTACCGGCCCCACCCCAAGCTCCTCTCCCACCCTCCGGGCCGGGAGGCTCTCCCCCTTCCCCGTCTCTACCATCCCTCCGCCGGAACGACGCTCTTTTACCCTCTTCAGCCTTACGAAAGGGACCCCGGCTTCTTCCCCCTAGAAGGGGCCTTCTTCGGACGTTGGCTTCAGGCCTCTGTCCCCCTAGATGGGCTGGAGATCATCCTCTTCTGCCCCGAAGGAGAGACCACAGTCAAGTTGAGGCTGAACGGAGAGGACCGTTCACTCAGCCTCAGGAACGGTTCAGGGCAGGCTCTCTTCCCCTCCCCCAAACCCCTCCCCCTTCGTCTCTCTCCGGTTTACCGACTGGAGGCGACGCTCCCGGAGAGACATCCGCCGGTCTTCCTTCTCCTACGGCCAAAGGGTCTTGAAGAGTCCCGCAAGCCTATCAAGCTCTCCCGTCCCCTCTTGGAAGACCCGCCTCGACTGTTCTCCGGAGACCCGCCCCCTCCCTGGGCCATCGAGCTTTACCGCAGGAGTGGAATCGACCTTTCTCTCCTCTCCCTCACTCAAGAGGAGACCCTCTGGGAGAACCGGGCCGCTTCCCTCCAGCCCTTCCTCTCGGGTTGGTCGCTCCTTCCCGGGGGAACGTTCCGGTGGGAGATGGAGACAGAGACGATCCTCCCCAACCAACCCGAGGCTCCCCCCCCTCCCCTGGAGCTCAGGGTCTTACGGGAAGGGAGAGTCTCGGTGGTCGCCATCCCCTGGAAGAGGGTTGAGAAGAACCGCTATTCCGCTCTCTTCTCCAACCCTGAGGAGTACCTTCTCTTCAGGACCTTCACGGGAGAGACGAGAAAGAGCAACCTCCTTCTCAAACGGCTTACCCTTCGCCCGGATTACCGTCTCTCGCTCTTGGAGCAGGCTCCTTAAGATCCTTCTCCCCCTCGGCCTTGAGCAGTCCGACCTCCTGGACCAAGGCTGTGACATCCTCTCTCAACCGGGAGAGGACGATGGAGAAGTGAAAAAGGAGGACGAAGAGGACCATGATCAGGATGAGGAAGAGAGCCGCCGGAGCGTAGAGGATCCCGACCCAGCCTGCCAGGGTCTCCAGCCCCCCCCGCCAGAGGGAGAAGAGGAGGAATATCGCGCCGAAGAGAAGCCAGAGGAGGGAGTACTCCTCCCTTAAACGTCTCTTGCGGATGCTTTCGACGATGAATCCGAGAAAGAAGAGAGAACCCAACAGGGCGATGATCTGAACCCGGGTCACATCCACCTCCTTGAACGAAGGGGCCGTAGGGTTTCCACGGCAAGGGAGAGGAGAACCTTGGACATATAGACGAGGGGTGTCCATCCTCCCAGTGAGGAGGTCCCTCCTCGACGTTCCCTCATGGTCACGGCCACCTCGCGAAAGGTCAAACCGTGTCGATGGATGAGGAGTAAGGCCTCCGGCTCGGGATAGTCCCGAGGGTAGTTCCGGCTCAGAAAGAGGAGGCTCTCGGTGTTGTAAGCCCTCAACCCGGAGGTTGGATCGGTGACGACTTGACCGCAAAGCTTTCCCAAGAAGAGGGCCAGCAGGGAGATTCCCAAACGTCTGGAAGGAGTGGAGAGGAAGCCGCTCCTGCCCCCGTTCAGGAACCTGGAACCCACGACAACATCCACTCCGCCTTGCTTCAGAGTTTTCACCAGAAGCGCAACCCCCTCTGGAGGGTGTTGACCGTCACCATCGCATTGGACGGCACAGCCGTAGCCCTTCTTTAAAGCGTAGAGAAACCCGGTCTGTACGGCCCCGCCGATTCCTAGATTCCTAACAAGGCTGACGACCTTGGCTCCGGCCCGTCTAGCCATCTCCGCGGTCCGGTCCGACGAGCCATCGTCGATCACGAGTACATCCCATCGGGGTTCATAGGCACGGAGTTCCTCAACGACTCCGGCAACGCTCTCCTCTTCGTTGAAGGCCGGAACAACGACAAGGGTCCGGAATTTCTCTCCGTTCATTATCTGATCTTACCATGCCATTGCCGCTTTCCCAAAGTCCCCCTGCGCGAAGGGTCTCCCCTCCTCCCCATAACCATCACACCTTCCCCCGAATCCGAGAGGCGCCTCTTTTCACCCAATTTCCCCGTCTTCTCGGGAGGTTCCGTTTCCGCCACCCTCCGTTCCCCCCTCCTTTTTTTCGACAACTTCGGTTATAATCAAACCGAAGAGGGACAACCCCTCAAGGAGGTCAAATGTCAGGGACTTCTTATACCTTCAGCCTCAAGGCACAGGAGAAGGTGGTGGAGAAGGTCGTCGACGATGAGAACGTTGTGATCAACCACATCGTTCTCCCCCAAGGCGATTCTCTTCCGCCCCATCGGGCCAACTCCCATGTCCATATGATCGTCCTTCGAGGGACCCTTACGCTGAAACTTGGAGAAGCCGCTCCGAAAAGACACCCCTCCGGAGAGATCGTACCAATCCTCTTCCAAACCCCCATGGAGGTTTCAAACCAAGACAAAGAACCTGTAGAGTTCTTCGTCATCAAGAGCCCTAACCCTAAGGCTCTTTCGTGATCCCAGCCCCATGAGCTCATCGGATTCGGGCAAACTTTCCCAGAGCAGGGAACAAAACGCGCAACCTCTCCGTTCTAGAGAGATGGAATTCGATCAGATTCTTCAGGGAGCCAAAAATCATGACCGAGGGGCGTGGCAGATGCTTGTGAAAGAGTACTCACACAGGATCTACTCTTATAGCTTGAACTTCTCGGGAAGTCGCCAGTTTGCTGAAGAAGCTACTCAGGAGGCTTTCTTCCGGATCTTCAAGAGCATCGACCGGATAGAGGCCAACCCGAAGATCTTTGAGCTCTACCTTTATAAAACGGCGAAGAACATCTGCATCGACAACTACAGAAAGCACAAGGGGGAACACATCGTCGAAGAGCAAGATTTCATGATCCCCAAGTGGGACCCGGACTATGCGACCAAGGAACTTGTCTGGAGAGCCCTCAACTCCCTTCCACAGGAAGAGAGAAACCTCATGATCATGCGGGAGATCGAAGGTCTCTCCTACGAAGAGATCGCCACCATGGAGAACATCCCCCTAGGGACCCTCAAGTCCCGGCTCAACAGAATTAAAATCAAACTGGCCGAGATCCTCCAGAAGCTGGAGAAACGAGGTTGACCATGCAAGACATCAGAGAAGAGATTCTCCTTTTCATGGAAGAAGGGCGGCAGAAAGAGGCGGAGGCCTTGGCCGCCGGTTCTCGGGAGGCCACCGAGTTTTTTGAGGCCCAGAAGCTACTGAACGCGACTCTCACGGAGCTTAGGGTCCCTTTGACTCCTGACTCCCTTCTTCGCAAGATTGAGTTCCGCCTCATCGAAGAGACGCTGAAAGCGGAAGAAGAGCCAACCTTCGCGGAGAAGCTCCGACTATGGCTAAGGCCTATGGCCTCTCTCTCCCTCCCCCTCTTCCTTGTGGGGGCAGGAGTACTCCTTATCCTACTCAAGAGCAACCAGTCACGGGTGAACTACTACGCCTACAAGGTGAAGAGCCATGTCGTCTACCTTCTTGACAGGGCTTCCAGCGCGAAAGATATCCTTGTCTTCTTCTTCGACAAGAACTCGGATAAAGTTTCGGAAACGATCATTAAAAAAGACAAGAACGTGAAAAAAGAGGAGGAGAAACGATGGCAGGTCAAGAGCGACAAAAATCCCCGGGTATTGCTCTGCTCCTTTCCTTCGTACCGGGCCTAGGAGCCCTCTACAACGGGGAAATTCTCAAGGGTTTCTCCTTCATGGGCTTTTTCGCCTTCCTGATCTACCTTCTGGCAACCGGAAAGGCCTCTGGGTGGGAACCTTTATTGGCGATAGCCTTAGGAATCTTCTACTTCTATACGATCATCGACACCTACCTCTCATGTAAACGCGACGCGAACGCCTTCGGGGAAGAGAAGATCGGTTCCGAAGAGAGAGCGACGAAAGACGCGGGTGATCTCCGACCGGACCCCTTTCTCGGGATCCTTTTCCTAGCCTCAGGGATCATCTTTCTTTTACTCAACTACAACGTGATTCAGTGGGAAACGGTACGCCGCTTCTGGCCGGTTCTCTTCATTCTTATCGGCGGTAAACTCGTCTGGAACGCCTTGAAAAAGGAGGCTTGAAATGCCCAAGAAAAGTAATGATTCCCTCTTTTGGGGAGTAGTGATGCTGGCTATCGGGATGGTTTTCTTGTTGCGGAGCTTCGGTGTCCCTATCGATTTCTCGAAGATTCTGAAGCTCTGGCCCTTGATCCTTGTCTACTTCGGCGGAAAGGCCATCTACGACTCAGTTCAGAGCGACAAAGGAACGAAGGCCCCTTCGAAAACGGAGGAACCGGCCCCCGAGGTTTTGGATAAGGCCCTAGATCTCCATGAGGGCTCAGCTTCCGACAGTTCGGAAGAGGTGAGGTGAAAGATGAGACGGGGAACCGTCGCCTACCTGGTGCTCCTGTTGATCGGGGCCACCCTGTACTACGAACTGAAGAGGGCAACACCCAACCTGAGGTTCCGTTTCGACGGAGAGAACCATCAGACAATCCGTAAGAGCGACCTGGTCTATTCGAAGAAGAGTCTCTCCGAGAGCGGCATCACACGCCTCAACCTGGACGCCTGCTACGGAGAGGTCGAGGTCGTGAAAGAGGAGGGGCTGACCGCCGTGACCGTCGAGGCCACCGTGGGCGTTCCCAAAGGGAAGAGCTTCGAACTCCGTTCATACAGGGAGGGCTCCACACTGACGGTCGGTTTCCCGGAAGGGTACAACCCCGATGGAGACTTGATTGTCGAGATCGGCTATAAGGTCCGCGTTCCCGAGCCCATAGAGCTTCGCCTGAACCACCGCCACGGCACCGCCCTTCTTTCCGACCTGAAGGGCGTTGAGATAGACGACCGGTTCTCCCGGATCGAGCTGTCCCAAATCGATTCCCTCAAGGGAACCCTCAATTACGGATCCGCCACCATCGACGGAGTGGGCGGAGACGTCTCCCTGGACGCCTCCTTCGGCGAGCTGACCCTGGAGAACGTAAAGGGGACGGTGAAACTCACCTCCCGTCACTCCACCGGGACCGAGCTCTCCAACATCGACGGGGACCTCATCTTCGAAGGCAAGTACTCCCCCCTTCGGATCACCCGGGTGAAAGGAACCACCAAGATCACCGATTCGTACCAATCCGTCGACATCGAGGATTGTGGAACCGTTGAGTTCACCGGAGACTACGGCAAGATCGGAATCATCCGCTCCCCCCGTTTCCTTCTCAAGGGCGGCAACAACGCCCTCTCCAGCGAAGAGGTGAAGGAGATCCGGGTAGAGGGGAAGTACAACAGAGTCTCCGGAGACGCCGATTTTCTAACCCTCTCGGGACGGGCCGACAACGTCGTGGCCACCTTGAAGGGAGCCGACATCACCGAAGAGGGGGGAAAGCTCAGCCTGGAGTTTCCCGACCTCACCCTCTCAAGCCGGTTCGACCTCATCGATACGGCCTCGACCCTGGAGTTCGGACCCTCCCAGAAGATCCGTTTCCAGGTGGAGAGTTATATGAACCGCCTCCGCTCCAACTTCCTGACCATCACATCTCAAGGGGATACCCACACGGGAACCGCGGGGGATGCGAACTCTCCGGTCTCCTTCATCCTCAAGAGCAAGTATTCGGACATCTCCCTGGACAGGGAGGATTAAGCCCTCAGCTTCCCGGCTTGTAGGGTTTCGGGTTCTTCAACAGCAACCCGGGGCACCGCCTCATCAGGTTCTCGACGACGCTCTCCCGAACCTCTGAGGCGGTCCCCAGCTTGAGGGCCTCTTTGGCCACGGCTCTCAGATGGGAGGAACGTGCCGACGTCAGAGTTCCCTTCACCAGAGGGATCGAGAGGGGGGACATGCTGAGGCTCCTGATTCCCAACCCCACCAAGACCAACGCCGACAAAGGATTGGCCGCCATTTCCCCGCAGAGCTGAACCTCCACACCCCTGGGTTCCGCCTCCTTCACAACCATGGCCAGAAGACGCAAGACCGCCGGGTTGAAGGGTTGATAGAGGTGTTGAACCTGGCTGTTCGCGCGATCCACGGCCAAGGTGTACTGGATAAGATCGTTGGTCCCGACGCTGACGAAATCGACCTCCTTGGAAAATTGGTCCATCAGGAGGGCGGCGGAGGGGACCTCCACCATCATTCCGACATCGTACATCTCCCTGCCGACCCCCTCTTTCCGGGCCAAGGTCTCGACGATCTCCTTCAGCTCCCTCAGCTCCTCGAGTTCCGTCACCATGGGGAAGAGAATCTTGATCTTCCCCTCCCGGGCGGCCCTAAGAAGCGCCTTCAATTGGACTTCCAGAATCTCCCTCTCTTTGAGGAAGTATCGCACCGCCCTCAAGCCCAGGGCGGGGTTATCCTCTCGACCGATGGCGAACAGGCTCCCCTGCTTCTCCCCTCCTACGTCCAAGGTACGTACCACCAAGGGTCTGCCGGCCATCTCGCTAACAAGACGGCTGTAAACCTTGTAATGCTCCTCCTCCGTAGGGGGAGTCGGACGGAAGAGGTAGAGAAATTCCGTGCGGAAGAGTCCAATCCCCTCGGCCCCATAGGAGAGGGCCATCTCCACCTCCTCGGGCAGTTCGATGTTGGCGGAGGTCTTGAAGGGGACTCCATCCTTGGTTCGGGAGGGAAGCAACCGAACCGCTTTCAGGGATTCTATGTACCGGGAGAACTGCTCCTTCCTGTTCCCATACTCCCTCTTAACCTTGAGAGAGGGGGTAAAGATCACCTCGCCAACCGTTCCGTCGACGATAGCGTCGGTGTTGTCAAGATTCTCCATGGAGATGGGCCCGATGCCGATGACCGCAGGAATCTCGAAGGCTCTGGCGAGAATCACCGCGTGGGAGTGACTTCCTCCCTTCATCAGAACGATTCCGGCCACTCTGCAGGAGGTGATGAAGAGCCCCATCTCCGAGGGAAGAAGGTCATCGGCCACGAGGATGATCGGTAAGGAGGGGGGGGCCTCAGGACAGGGGTGACTATGGCCGTTCAGGTTCCCCAGCAGGCGGTTGAAGGCATCGTTGATATCGGCGATCCTCCCCCGAATGTACTCGTTGTCCATCTCCTGGAAAAGGTCCCGGTAGCGGCGCCTCAAGAGGTGAAGGGCCCACTCGGCCCGGACCTTCTCTTCCTCGATGGTCTGGCTGACCGTCCTTACCAACTCCTCATCCTGAAGGAGAAGGATCTGGGATTCGATGATCAGACCGGCTCCCTTTCCTTTCCCTTTCTCCATCCCCTCCTTCAGAAGGGTCAGCTCATGGATGGAACGTTGCACGGCCTCTCGAAAGCGTTGAACCTCACCGGGAACGGCCACCGTGGGAATGGTCTCCCGGAAGATGAAGTCCGAAGCGAGGCGGTGAACGAAAACCGAGCCGAAGCCGATTCCAGGAGAGGCGGCGAAACCCTTCCTCTTCTCGCTCTTCATTTACTCCTTCTCTCCGAACCTCTCTTCGAAAAGTTTGGTTATCGCTCTCAGCGCGGGTTCTTCGTCTTCTCCCTCCAGGGTCACGAGCACCTGGGAACCCTTGCCCGCGGCGAGGGTCAGGAGTCCGAGGAGACTCTTGGCGTTCACATCGTTTCCCCTGAAACGGATGTTGATCTTTGACTGGTAGCGGTTTGTCAGGTTGACCAACTTGGCCGAGGCCCTCGCGTGGAGCCCCAGTTTATTCACCACTGTCAGAGACTTTTCGATCATCTCTCTTCCTGTTGTTTCTCATAGATTCGACTGGCCAGATAGATGGAGTTCTTCCCATCCTCGTAAACGCTCCTGGCGACATCGGCCAGATCGGTGCTCTTCTGAACAAAGGTAAACTTGAGAAGCATAGGGAGGTTGGTCCCGGTGATGACCTCCACCTTCCCTTTTTCTAAGAAGGAAAAGGCCATGTTGGAAGGGGTTCCCCCGAACATATCGGTAAAAAGGACTACCCCCGAGCCCCGGTCGACCTCTTTCAAGGCCTTGTTGATCTTCCCCTTCCCTTCGTCCACATCGTCTTCCCAGCCGATGGAGACACTTTCCAAGCAGCTGATCTTCCCGACAATGCCCTTGACGGCGTTGAGAAGCTCCTGACCCAGCAAACCATGGGTAACGATGACGCCTCCGATCATGAAACTCCTCCTATTTCGTTATATCCCGATGGATCAGGTGAATCTTATACCCCTTCTGCCGAAAATGTTCCGCCAATTCCTCCGCCACGACGACGGAACGGTGTCGGCCTCCGGTGCAGCCAACGGCCAAGGTCAGGTAGAACCTCTCCTTACGACTCTTTTCGACGAGATACCCGAGGTAGGCCGTGGTCTTCTCCATGAACTCCCACATCTCGGGAAAGGTGAAGAGGAAATCCCTCACCTCCTTCTCTTTCCCCGTCCGGCTCTTGAACTGATCGATATAGTAGGGGTTGGGAAGGAAGCGGACGTCCAGAACAAGGTCGCTCCCCTCGGGGATTCCGTGAGTGAAGCCGAAGCTCTCCACTGTCAGGTAGAAGGTCGCTTCCTGGTTCTCGATCACCAAGTTGTTCTGAAGAATGACCTTCAACTGCTCCGGAGTCTTGTCCGAGGTGTTGATCACCAAGGAGGAGAGAGCCTTGAGGGGCTCCAGAACAGCCCGTTCCTCATCGATGGCCTCCTCGAGAGTCTTGCCGTCTTCCAGCGAGAGGGGGTGTGGTCGGCGGGTCCTCTTGTACCTCAGGATCAGAGCCTCCCTGGTGGCATCCAGGAAAATAATGGAGAGGGGAAGCCCCTTCTCGCGTAATCCGTTATAGAAATCGGGAAACCCTTGAATCAAACGCCTTTCACGGATATCTACGACCATCGCCAGCTTTTCCAGCTCTTCGGAGCGGGTCTTGGCAATAATCTCCATAAACTGATGAAAGAGGGGCAAGGGCAGGTTATCGATACAGAAATATCCCATATCCTCGAGAATCTTGGAGATGGTCGTCTTTCCTGATCCCGAATACCCGGTGATGATGAGAATAGGGCTACTGGTCGTCATTCTCTTCACTCCACTCCCTGATCCTGCGATCGATGTCCCGAACCGGGTTGATTCCCATCTGACGGAGCAAGAAGACCCTCACGGCCACCTCTATGATGGCGGAAAGGTTCCTCCCAGGGGCTACGGGGATCTCGATCCAGGGGAACTCCACCTCCAGGAGGGTTTTCTTCTTCATCTCCCAACCGAGCCTCTCGTACTCTTTGGCAGAATCCCACCGCTCCAGGGAGATAATCAGCTGTACCTTTTTCTCCTCGGCGATGGAGGAGATTCCGAAGAGATCCTTGATGTTGATGATCCCCAACCCCCGAATCTCCATGTGATACCGCGTGAGTTCCGGAGAAGAAGCGGCCAGGTCCCCGCCGGACGTCTCATATATCTCGACGACATCGTCGGAGACTAACCTGTGCCCCCGCATGACAAGGTCCAAGGCGTTTTCGCTCTTTCCGACTCCGGAATCGCCAAGGATCAAGACACCAACACCGTAGATATCCATCATGACACCGTGGATCCGGTGACCTCCCGTCAGGCGCCGGGAGAGAAAGACCGTCAACCCCTCCACGGCCGATTGAAAGGGGGCTTCCGAGCGAAAGAGCGGTATGCCCCGGCGTTCGGACTCTAAGAGCAGAAGAGGATCCACGTTCTCGCCTGTGACGGCGATGACACAGGGGATGGAGGAGGTGTAAAAGCGGTTGAGGAGCTTCTCCTTCTCCTCAGGACGGGATTTTTCGAACCTCTCGAGGAAGGGATCGCTCAAGAGGAGAATCCCCTCCCGGGTATCCTGCTCCCCGTAGCCGCTGAGCAAGACCGAGGGGTAGAGGACCCGGGGACTCCTGACGTCCCTCCCCTTCCCTAAGCCTCCGGCCAGAGGGGTCAGAGAGAGCCTCTCCTTCAGAAACCCGTAGAGGGTCTCCACGGTGACCCTCTTGTCCAGGTTCTCTTCCATTAGAAGCGGGAGGCCTCTTGCCTCAAGACTTCGAAGAATCTCTCAGGGTCTCCACTCTCAAGGTAGGGGGCTAAACGGCCGGAGAGGGTCTTGGCCAGACGTGCCGCGGCGGCGAGCAGCTCCAGATGACGGCCCGCCGGCTTCATCGGCGAAAGGACAAGGAAGAGAAGATGGACGGGAAGACCGTCGCCGGAATCGTAGTCGACCCCCTTCCTGCTCACGCCGAGAGCGATCAGAGGCTTCTCTATCCCCTCGCCTTGGCTGTGGGGTAAAGCGATGGACCTTCCGATTCCGGTACTCCCCAACTCTTCCCGTTTCTTCAGGTCTTCGAAAACCCCTTCGCTCCGGGAGAGAAGGCCCCGCTCCCGCAGGGCCTTCACCATCTCTTCCAGGGCGTCTATCTTTTTAAGACTCGAAAGAAAGATGACCTTCTTTTCATCCAATGGGTGCCTCCCTCTCAGCCCTTCATCTCGATAATGGCAGTCTGCTTCTTTCCCTTCTTGTAGAGGACTGTAAAGTATCCGTTGTCGATGTTCTTGAAAGCGTAGACGGTTTCGGAGCTCTCCTTCAGGAACCCGAGGGCCTCCTTCAAGGTGATGGGCTTGGTGCTGAAGCTGTCTGAGACCTCCAGGGTGGGCTCCTCCCGGAGGCTCTCCTCCTGGACCACCGGAGACTCCTCTTTCTTCTTTTTCTTCGTCGTCAGCTTCTCCTTCTCCCTCTTGGCCTGAAGCTCCAGAAGATCGAAGAGGGCGTTCAAAGCGCTCTTGACATCCTTCCCCTTCTCTTTCGCGTTGAAGAGGGCGATCTTCGATTTAAGGGTAATATCGGCGATGGCGGTGAAACGCTCCTTGGAGACGACCACTTCAACATCGAGAATCTGAGAGACAATCTTTTCCATCTTTCCGAGACGTTTAAGACAATACTCCCGGTCAGCCTCTTCGATTTCTACGTTTCTTCCTGTGAGTTTGAAGTTCATGGTTTCACCCCTTTTTTTATTTTTTTTCTTGCCAGAGAGGAGGGAATCTCCAACTCCTCCCGATATTTTGCCACTGTTCTTCGTTTGATCTTCACGCCCATGGAGAGGAGGATATCCGTCAACTTATCGTCGGAGAGCGGCCTTCCCGGATCCTCGCCCTCCACCAGCCTCTTGATTCTCTCTTTGATGGAGAGAGAGGAGAGCTCCTCCCCTCCGGTTCCTTTCAAGGCCGAAGTGAAGAAGAATTTCATGGGGAAGAGGCCGAGAGGGGTCATCATATACTTCTGGGAAACGACGCGGCTCACCGTGGTTTCATGAAGGTCGATGTCTCCGGCGATATCCTTGAGTTTCATAGGTTTCATGGCGGAGGGACCGCTCTCCAAGAAATCCTTCTGCCGTTCGACGATCGCCTTTGCAACTTTGTAGAGGCTCCTGTTCCTGTAATCCAGAGAGTGGATGAAGGCCATGGCCCTATCTAACTTCTGCCTCAGGTAGCGGGCCTCTTCCCCTCTCTTCCACTTCATCCGGTCGATAAGCTTGCGGTAGTAACCGCTCAAGGCCAATCGGGGGATCTGATCGTCGTTCAAGTAGACCCCGTAACCGTCTCCCTCCTTCAGGACAACGGCGTCGGGAATAACATACTCCGTCTTGGTCTGAATCAGGACCTCCCCGGGGTAGGGCTCCAGCTTCTTCAGTTCTTCGACAATACGGTCGAGTTTTTCCCGTTCGATCCCCATGGAGCGACCAACCGCCGCGAGATCTCCCTTGAGGAAAAGGTCGAAATGGTTCTCCAGCAGGTCCCTGATTCCCTCACTTTCAGGGGAGTTCCGGAACTCCGACTGGAAGAGGAGGCACTCCCGAACATCCCGGCTGGCGAGCCCAGGCGGATCGAAGGCTTGGATCCGCCGTCGAACGCTCTCCAACTCTTCAGGACCGAAGGGGTTTGCCTCCAGGGCAAAGCCTTCGAGGAACGTATCGGTCTCCTCTTCGGTGAGGTTCAAAAAGCCCTTCTCGTTGAGGTTGTAGATCAGAAACTCCGCCGCCAAGAGGGCCTTAGGATCGTCGAACTCCAGACGCGCCTGAAAGGTCAGCTTCTCCCAGAGAGACTCCGGCGCAGGGATGATCTTCTCCCAGAGGTTCTCGTCCCCCTCTTCCCTCTGGCTCAGAAAGGAGGGTTCGTCATCCCGCTCGAAGAAATCTTTGATCAGGTCGAGGTCCAGAGAGTTTCTCTCTTCGAAGGGCTCGTCCTCTTGTGGCTTCTCCCCTTGAGGCTCTTCGACCGCCTCTTGGGAGTCGGCGCCCTCCTGGGATGAGGGCGTTTCCGTTTCTTCGCCGTCGATGGCCAGGAGGGGGTTCTCTTCCAACTCCATGTTCACGGTCTCCACGAGCTCTAAGAAAGGGAGATGGAGCAATTTGAGCTGTTGGTAGACCGCCGGGTTGAGGCTTTGTTTGAGAGAAGGAGAGATATTCATGCCTATGGAACGTTTCATCCTTCTATCTTCAACTCCCTGCCTAAATATTTTTCTCTGATGAAGGGGTCCCTGACAAGCTCCTCGGGGCTTCCCCGACGGATGACAAGGCCGTCCATTATAATATATGCCCTTTCCGTGATTTTTAGGGTTTCCCGAACATTATGATCGCTCACAAGTATTCCCAACCCCTCCTTTTTCAGCTCTCCCAGGAGTGTCTGAATCTCCCCGATGGCGATCGGGTCGATCCCCGTGAAGGGTTCGTCGAGGAAGAGATAGCTCGGGGAGAGGGCCAAAGCCCGAGCGATCTCGAGCCTTCTCTTCTCCCCCCCCGAGAGAGTCGAAGAGAGCTGCCTGGCAAGGGCGAGAAGGCCGAAGCGTTCCATGAGCTGACGGGCCGCCCCATGGGGGCTGAACCCCTTCTCCCTTCTCGTTTCCAGAACGGCGAGAAGGTTCTCTTCCACCGTCAACCCCCGAAAGATAGAGCTCTCTTGGGGAAGGAACGCGATCCCCGCCCGAGCGCGGCGGTACATGGGCCATCCCTGCAAGGAAACACCGTCGAG
>JAMOAD010000117.1 GCA_023621955.1 Acidobacteriota bacterium | reverse complement strand
CATCGTTAGTTTTGTTGTATAGCATACGCAAAATAAGCATGACAAAAAAGCCCATATTGAAAATGGGAAAAATCTTTTTTGATTTCAATGCTTATCGAATACGCATGCTATGTAGTCCAAAAGCGATGAAGAAAAGAGAGCTGACCCGAAATCTGCTGACATAGGGCTGTCACTTCAGGGAGGTAAACTAAGGATACAAATTTTCAACGAGGAGGCGGAACCTTGAGACCAAAGGTGGTTATGCACGCACAAATCAGCTTAGACGGACGCATACGTGGCTTTGCGGAAACGGGGATCTACTATACCGTCGCCGCCCGCTTCAACGCCGATATGGTTTTACTGGGAAGCGAAACCGTTTATAGAGCGGCGGAGCAATACCCCCCGGAGACGGAGAGGGCGTTTAGGAAGCCCCTTTGTAAGCCGGAGGATCAGCGACCGCTTTGGGTCATACCGGACAGCGGTGGAAGGTTGCGAAACCTCCATGTTTTCAGAGACACTCTCTACTGCAGAGAGATTCTCCTCTTAGTGTCAAAATCTACTTCGAGATCCTACCTTCGATACCTTGAAGAGCGCCACTACGACTATATCGTCGCCGGTGAGGAAAGGGTGGATTACCCTCAAGCCTTCGAAGTGCTCTACCACAAGTATAAGGGAAGAACTCTCAGGACCGACAGCGGCGGGGAATTAACGGGTGTCCTGATCCGGCAGGGGCTGGTGGATGAAATCAGCCTTGTTTTATCGCCCTCTTTGGTCGGAATGGATGTGCCGCACCTGTTCAGAAATTTGTCCATACAGGAGAGACTCCCCCTGGATTTGATCGAATGCACGACTTTAGAGGAGGATCACCTCTCTCTGATTTACAAGATCAGAAGAGCAGAGGAGGGATGAACACCTTTTAAGAGTATCGACAGAGATGCCGGTAGAAGGGTTCCTGTGAAGTGAGGGCTCTCGACAATATTTGAAAGGGTTCAAGAGGGGGGAAAACTTGACCTGGAGGGAAGGAACCCCTATAGTGAGAAAAGGAGGTTTCCATGAACCTTTTGGCTCTTCTTTGTCTCTTTCTAGGAGCCGCTGCGGCGACTCTGGCGATCCTCATGACCCAGAACCTTCGGGGAAGCGAGAGGTCGAAGCGGATCGCTTTGGAGAGCGAAAAGGCTGTTCTGAGCGAACGGCTTCTCTCGCGGGAGGCAAGGATCGAAGAGCTTTGTCGGGAATCTCTCCAGGACAAAGCCCGTCTTGAGAAGAGCGAACAGGAGGTCCGTGCGCTGGGCCTTCGCCTCACGGAGGCCGAGACCAGAAGGGAGGAGGAGACCCAGGGTTACGCGGAGAAGCTGGCCCTTCTGGAAAAGGCGCGGGAAAGACTCGCTGAATCCTTTCAGGCGCTGGCTTCGGAGGCCTTGAGCAAGAACAACCAGAACGTCCTTGAGTTGGCTAAGACCTCTCTGGAGAAATACCAGGAGGGGGCCAAGAACGATCTGGAAAACAGGAAGAAGGCCATTGACGATCTCGTCCGCCCGGTAACCGAGACCCTGGGAAGGTTCGACGGTAAACTCAAAGAGCTTGAAGAGGATAGAATCCGCAGTTACGTTGCACTAAGGGAGCAGGTTTCCGCTATGGCGGCCACCCAGGAGAGTCTGAAAAGCGAGACTTCGAGGCTTGTGCAGACCCTCAAGGCTCCGGCGGTACGGGGAAACTGGGGGGAGGTCCAGCTCAGAAGGGTCGTGGAGCTTGCCGGAATGGTCAACTATTGTGACTTCGAGGAGCAGGTCTCGGTCAAGACCGAAGAGGGAAAACTAAGACCGGATCTCATCGTCCGCCTTCCCAACAACAAGGTGATCGTCGTGGACGCCAAGGCTCCCCTGGAGGCCTTCCTGAAGTCCGTAGAGGCGGTTGACGATGTTGAACGCAAGAAGATCTTGGCAACCCACGCGGGGCTCATCCGTAACCATATCAAGCGGTTAAGCGAGAAGGACTACTGGAACCAGTTTAAAACCACTCCGGATTTTGTCGTCATGTTCCTCCCTGGAGAAGCGATCTTCAACGCCGCTCTCTCCCAGGATCCCTCGTTGATAGAGGAAGGGGTTCAGAAGCGGGTCATCATCGCCTCTCCGACGACACTGATCGCCCTTCTCAAGGCCGTTCACTTCGGTTGGAGACAAGAGGCGCTGACAGAGAACGCCGAGAAGATCAGCCAATTGGGGAAAGAGCTCTACGAAAGGCTCTTCACCATGGTTGACCACTTCGATAAGGTTGGTCGTGGACTCGGGTCGGCGGTAGATAACTACAACAAGGCTATGTCCAGCTTGGAACGACGAGTACTCGTCTCGGCCAGGCGCTTTCAGGAGCTTCGGGTAGGGGAGGAGAAAGAGATCCCCGCCCTCGATACGGTCGATCAGAGCGTAAAGGTCTTTCCCTCACAGTTTCCTGCTCCGAAGAAGGGACAGGAAGAGGAAAGGGGGTAGACCGATCCGTTTTTTCTCCCCCAAGCGAAGGAAACCGTTGCCTTGCCGAGTCTATAACTCATGAAAGAGAGAGAGGAGGAGAGCCTTCGGGAGAAGCTTCTGCTGGAGGCCGCCGGCCGGGGAGAACGCGAAGCCTTCGCCCGCCTCCTGGAGGGTTGTCAAAACCGCTTCCTGGCTCTTCTGCTGCGCATGGGGATAGAGCGTTCCGAGGCGGAGCACCTTCTGCTGGAGGCGTTCTGGAGGGTTTGGAAGGGAGCGCCACGCTTTCGAGGGGAGTGTTTGGCTTCGACTTGGATCACCCGGATCGTTCTGAACACGGCCCTCAAGGCCTTGGCCAAGAAGACCCCTATCGATTCGAAGGGTGAGCTCTTGGAGGAGCGGTGGGAGGACCAAGCCCCAGGACCCGTGGAGACTCTGGAGAGAAAGGAGAGGACCCTCCTGGTGCAGGAAGCCTTGGACACCCTCCCTCCCCGGGGAAGGGTCGTCCTGATACTGAAACACTCCGAGGGGCTCTCTTACGGTGAAATCGCTCAGGTCATGGAGACAACCCCCAGCGCCGTGGAATCGCTTCTTTCAAGGAGTCGGAAACAGCTCTTTGAAAGGTTGAAAACCCTTCAAGAAACAACGAAGGGATTTCCGGTTTCCAGGGTCTAATAGGGTGAGGAGAACGATGAAAGCGACGAAAGAGTGCCCCCATTGCAGAAGAGAGTACGACGCCTGGATGGATAGGGAGATTCCTATCCTCACCGATGGAGTCAAGGAACACATGGACGGCTGTAGGGAGTGTAGCCAGTACAGGCTCTTTCGGGATGGCCTCCAGAGCGTCCTCGCTTCGCCGCGGGAGGAGAGGCTCTCCCCCTTC
>JAMOAD010000328.1 GCA_023621955.1 Acidobacteriota bacterium | reverse complement strand
AAACCGCCTACCCTATCTCTTGACAGAGAGCCTCTTTTCCGTTTCAATGGGAGATGGATCTCGCCAGCCTATTCGGCTTTATTGTCGCTTGGGGCCTCATTCTCGTCTCTCTCGCCATGGGTGCCGGTATCATCGGTTACTGGAACCTCCCCTCCATCGTCATCGTCTTCGGCGGCTGTATCGGTTCGGTGATGATGAAGTACCCCTTCAGCCAGCTCAAAGGGCTGATCAAGGTTATGAAGAACGCCTTTTTTAAGAAGCTGGACTCCTCGGAAGAGATCATCAACACGATTCTCCTCCTCGCCATAGAGGCAAAAAAGACGGGGATCCTCGGCCTAGAGAGGGTCAAGGTTCCCCAACCCTTCCTCCAGAAAGGGATCCAGCTCGCCATCGACGGTGTCGAACCCGAACTGATCGCCTCGATTATGCGCATCGAACTGGCCACCATGGAGGAGCGGCATGAGAGCGGCAGGAGCATGCTGGAGAGCTTCGCCGAATACGCCCCTGCCTACGGGATGATCGGAACCCTCATCGGCCTTGTGGACATGCTTACCAAGATGGACGACCCCAAGTCGGTCGGCCCCGGTATGGCCGTAGCCATCCTGACAACCCTCTACGGAGCCCTCCTGGCTAACGCCCTCTTCCTTCCCTTGGCGGGGAAACTTCAGCACTACGCCGAGGTGGAATCCCTTCAGAAACGTCTGATCATCAACGGAGTCCTCTCCATCGCTCAAGGAGACCACCCGGCCGTCATTCAGGAAAGGCTCTCTTCCTACCTTGATCCACAGAGGAGGGAACTCTTTCAGGAGCGTCAGGAACGGAAACGGAGAAAGGCTTGAACGAAGAAGAAGGCCGCAAGAAACGCGAAAAGAAGGGGGCCCCCGGTTGGGTCGTGACCTATGGGGACATGATGTCCCTCCTTCTCACCTTCTTCATCATGTTGGTCTCCTACTCCAACATGGATATCGCCAAGTATAAGAGGTTACTCAACTCCCTCCAGGGGGCCTTCAACGTCAGCGAATCCAAACGGGTGGCGGTCAAGGAGGAGATCAACCCCGAGGCGGTCATCGCCGCCGCCCAGGCGACAACCAACGAAGACCGCAGGAGCGAAAGGAAGAAGGCTCTGGCGAGCCTTCTGAAAGAGTCGCTCAGGGGGTCATGTTGGCTGTCCAGGACTACGTGATGTTCGATTCCGCCAAGACTCTCGTCAAGGAGGGAGCGAAAAGCTTCCTTTCCACTCTCTTGCCTATCCTCCAAAAGAGCCCTTACGAGATGATCGTCGAAGGCCATACCGACGACACTCCCATACAGAGCAACTCCTACCCCTCCAACTGGGAGCTTTCGACCGCCCGCGCCGGCAGCGTCGTCCGTTACTTCATCGAAGAGGGAAAGCTCCCGGCCTCGAAGTTCATGGCCGTCGGATTCGCCGAAACCCGTCCCCTGGTCCCCAACGACACCCCTGAGAACAGGTCGAAAAACCGCCGAGTCAACATTGTTTTTGTGATACCATAAAAACATGACCAGATGGGATGATCTCTCAAGGAAGTACAACAAAGGGGACACCATTTTCAAGTCCACCGACGAGGGACAGAGCGCCTTCGTCATCCAGAGCGGCAAAGTCAAGCTCACGAGGGATTTCGACGGAGACCAGATCCTCGTCGAAGAGCTCGTGAAGGGGGATATCTTCGGAATCCCCTCCATGCTTCTCAACACCACCAGGCTCTACTACGCCGTCGCCGAAGAGAACGACACGGTTATCGTCGAGATTACCGCGAACATCTTCAGCGACATCCTCCAGAAGAACCCCGAGATCGCCTTACGAATCCTCTTCGGACTCTCGGAGGTCCTGGTCAACACGGAGATCACCCTCGCCAAGATGTACTCCATGGTCCACTCCCCGAAACCGGAGATTCTGGTGGAAAGCAACAAGGTTCCTCTACCGGCCTCGGTTCGAGCCTCCCTCATCTTCCCGGGCAACCAGATGAGCTTTCCCCTAATCTACACGGAGACCGTGATCGGGAGAAGGGATGCCTTCGGCAAGCTCCACCCCGACATCGATCTCTCGGAAGCGGACAAAGATAAATACATCTCCCGACGTCACGGAGTCGTCTTCTTTCAGGATTCCTCTTTCTTCCTGAAAGAGGAGCTGGGGGTCATCAACGGCACCTACCTCAACGGTGAGAGGCTCAAGAGCGGAACCCCTTACAGCCTCAAAGTGGGCGATCAGATCAAGTTCTGCAATATTGAGGCCATTTTTCACATAGGGCCTTGATGGGGACGCCGTGACCGGCGAACTTCTCGTCTCCCTTCAAGCCCTCTTCTTCCACGATCTTCCCCTTCTGGAAAGGGTCAAGGTCTCTCTTGACCGGGGCTTACGTGGAGAGGAGCTGATTCGGACCGCCACGCTCCCCAAACCCTCTCGGTTGCAGGAGGTTCTCCGTTTCCATCAAGAGGGGTACGGCCTGTTAGAGAAGAGGATCAGAGCCCTCAAGGGGGAGATTCTCCCCCTCAACTCCCCCCTCTACCCCTCGGCGCTTAAGGAGGGCTATGGGCCGCCCGCAGTCCTCTTCCTTCTGGGAGACCCGAACCTCCTCTCGTCGCCTCTCCTCTCGGTGGTGGGGACCCGCACGCCCACCCCCTATGGGATCAACACGACCGGGCTCTTCTGCCGAAAGCTGGCTTCCTGGGGAATCACCATCGTCAGCGGCCTGGCCAGAGGGATCGATACGCAGGCCCATCGGGGGGCCCTTGAGTCGGGAAAGACCATCGCCGTTCTGGGGAGCGGTCTCGACCGGGTCTACCCGGCGGTGAACCTGAGGCTCGCCGCCGACATCGCTCGTTCCGGAGTGCTCCTGAGCGAGTTCCCTCCAGGCACGGGCGGCAAGCCCTTTCACTTCCCCCTTCGCAACCGAATCATCGCCTACCTCTCTCCGGCGACCCTCGTCGTCGAGGCCCGTAAGAGAAGCGGCTCCCTCATCACGGCCAACCTGGCCGTTGATGCGGGGCGGGATGTCTTCGCCCTCCCCGGAGACATCAACCGCTCCACCTCGGAGGGGACCAACGAGCTACTCAACAAAGGCGCCCGGCCGGCCCTCAGCCCTGAAGAGATCCTCCTTGCCCTCCCCTACGGCTTGACTCCCCCCACCCTTCCCCCTCCCAGAGACCTCCCGCCGCAAGAGCAGGCCCTTCTCTCCCTCTTGCCCCAAGGGGAAGAGAGGGAGTTCGATGAACTGGCCGAGGCCTCCTCCATGGGGACACCGGAGCTGATGTCCCTCCTGCTCAAGCTCCAACTCAAGGGCCTGGTCATGGTCACTCCCCTACATCGCTACAGGAGGTCCTAGGAAGAGATGTCAAGATTCGGTCACCTCCCAGGAAAAGCCGCCGTTCTTAGCATCTTCCTTGATGGCACGGCTTTTGAGTTATATTTTCGGAGGCGAAAATGAGCATAATCGACAGCCGTGAACTGGATATGATGAAAACCTTCTTGGACCTGAGTCTACAGAGGCACGGGACGGTCTCTTCGAACATTGCCAACATCGACACTCCCGGGTTCAAGGCGAAGAAGGTCAACTTCGAAGATGAGCTCCAGGCCGCTTTCGGAGGAGGCAGCGATCAGCTTCCCCTCTCAAGGACAGACGAAAGGCACCTTCCGATCGGGGAAAATGTTGCTGCTTCCGTGGAAATCTCTTCCGATCCTGGACGCCCCGACGGAAACAACGTCGACCTGGAAGAGGAGATGGTCGCCTTGACCAAGAACAACATCCAGTATAACCTGGGAGTTCAGCTGACAAGCAAGTTTTTCAAACGCATCCGAGAAGCCATCTCAAGCTCGAGGAGTTAAGATGTCCGGCCATTTCAGAGTCTTCGATGTCACCGCTTCCGCCCTCTCGTCGGAACTGAAGAGAATCGAAGTCCTCTCCACAAACATCGCCAACGTCAACTCCACCCGAACCCCCGAAGGGGGACCCTACCGACGGAAAGAGGTTGTTTTCGCCACTAAGCCTATAGAAAACTCCTTCGAAAGCGCTCTTCAGGGAAAGATGGAAGAGGGCGACCTGGAAGGAGTCTCTATCGAGAGGGTTTACGATGACCCCTCCCCCTTCCTCATGAAGTTCGACCCCACCCATCCCGACGCGGGAACCGACGGGTACGTCCGTTACCCCAACGTCAACATCGTCACAGAGATGGTGAACCTGATGAACGCTTCCAAGGTTTACGGCGCCAATGTCACCGTCCTTCAATCCATTAAAAACATGATCTCGAAAGCCTTCGAGATCGGGAGATAACCGTGGCGGACAACACGATCAACGACTACGCCCAGCTCATAGGGAAGATCGAGAAAGAGTTCACAACAACCAAAGCGAAAGAGCAGGTCGGTTCATCCTCCCAAGTGGATTTCGCCGATGTCCTGGACAATGCCGTCAAAGACGTCGTCTCGGCGGAGAAGCAGGCCAACCAGGAGATTCAGAACGCCATCGTCGGCCCTGAAACCAATGTTCACCAGACTCTCATCGCCGTCGAGAAGGCGGACCTCTCCTTCCAGATGATGATGTCGATCCGGAACAAACTCATGGACGCCTATAACGAGCTGATGCGCGTTCGCGTGTGAGGTAGACCATGGACCCCCTCGCCCAGTTTCGAGAGATTCTGAAGAAGTTCTCCAACACCCAGAAGATCTTCATCGCCGTGGTGGTCCTCTCCGTCCTGGGAGGCTTGACGGCACTGGTTTTCTGGGCCAATACCCCTGAAAAGTCCGTCCTCTTCTCCAACCTCTCCGAAAACGACGCGGGGGAGATCATCGCGAAGCTGAAGGAGATGAAGGTCGAGTACACTCTGCGGGGAACGACCATCCTGGTCCCCGACAAACAGGTCAACGAGCTCCGCCTCTCCCTGGCCTCCCAAGGAATCCCGAAGGGGAGCGGCATCGGCTTCGAAGTCTTCGACAAGAGCCAGCTGGGGATGACAGAGTTCATGGAGCAGATGAACTACTTGAGAGCCTTGGAAGGGGAACTCTCCAGAACCATCTCTTCGATCAAGGAGGTGAAGGCGGCCCGGATCCACATCGTCCTTCCCAAGAAATCGGTCTTCCTGGAAGAGCAGGAACCCTCGAAGGCCTCCATCATCCTCAGCCTCCACCCGGGGGCCACGGTCTCTCCCTCTACGGTCGCTTCCATTGTCCACCTGACATCCTCCGCCGTCGAAGGCCTCTCCCCTCAGAACATCACGGTGATCGACGTCTACGGCCGACTCCTAGCCTCTCCGGAGAGCGGCGACGAGATCTCCATTCTCAGCGCCAAGCAGATCGACGTTCAAGAGAAGGTGGGCCGGGAGATCTCCCGGCAGATCAACTCCCTGCTCGAACCGATCGTGGGAATCGGTAAGGTCCGCTCCAACGTGAGGGCGGAGCTGGATTTTACGAAGCAGGAGAAAGTGGAAGAGATCTACGACCCCAACGTCCAAATCGAGAGGAGTGAGAAGACGGAGAGCGAGAAGAGCGGGAACGCCATGGGAGGCGGAACTCCGGGAACGGCATCCAACGTCGCCGGAGCGGGGATTCCCGTCTCCTCCACAGGGAATCAACCTTTCCGGGAGATGAAGAGTGAGACCAAGAACTACGAGATCAACAAGACCCTCCTGAAGAGCCAGCTCCCCTACGGAACGATCAAACGCCTCGCCGTCTCCGTTGTCGTCGACGACGGCATGGTGGAAAAGACCGTGGGGAAAGAGAAGGTTTGGGACAAGGCTCCCAGGAGCCCCCAGGAGCTC
This sequence comes from Acidobacteriota bacterium, assembly GCA_023621955.1. Taxonomy (GTDB): domain Bacteria; phylum Acidobacteriota; class Aminicenantia; order JAMOAD01; family JAMOAD01; genus JAMOAD01. The sequence continues at coordinate 11,426 of JAMOAD010000328.1, read as the reverse complement.
TCGAAGATCCGTCAACTGGTGACCGCCGCCGTGGGCTACAACCAGGCGCGGGGCGACCTCCTGGAGGTTGCCAACCTCCCCTTCGACGACAGCGAACTCAAACAGACCGAAGCCTTCATGCAGCAAGAGAACCGAAGGGACCTCATCAAGATCGCCGCCAAATACGGAACGATCTTCGTACTGGTCATCCTCTTCATCTTCCTGGTTCTCAAGCCGATGACGAAGAAGATCTTCGCGGCCCTCCCCTCCCGAGAGGCCCAGGCCCAGTTGGAGCTCAAGGAACTCACCCAAGGGGCGGAGGGAGGGATCCTCGGGCCCGATGGAACCCCCGTTCCCCAGGCCCTTCCGAAGATCAACGAGGCCGAGCAGAAGAGGATGCTGGAGCAGGAGATCCAATCTCAGTTCCAGATTCCCAAGGAGACCCAGAAAACGGCCATGTTGAGGGAGAAACTCAAGGAGTTTGCCGATAACAACACCGATGAACTGAGCACTCTCGTCAAGAGCATGCTCTCGGAGCTCTAATATGGCCACACTCAAGTACGAAGGACTCACCAACCTGCAGAAGGTCGCCATTCTGACGGTCATTCTCGGGGAGGAGAGCAGCTCGAAGCTCTTCATGCGCCTCGACGAGGAGGAGATCGCGGAGATCAGCCGGGAGATCAGCCTCTTGGGCCCCATCCCCACGGAGGTTTCCGAAAGGATCATCGAAGAGTTTTACAACATGGTCATGGCCAAGCAGTACATCGCCGTGGGGGGCATCGACTACGCCAAGAGCCTCTTGGTCAAAGCCTTAGGGCCGGAACAAGCCCGTAAGGTCATCGACCGGCTCATCAAATTGCTTGAAAAGTCCGCGGGCTTCTCCTCCCTGGAGAAGATGAACCCTCAGCAGATCTCCAAGCTGATCCAGCACGAGCATCCACAGACCATAGCCCTGATTCTGGCCCACCTCTCGGCATCCCGGGCCGCCGAGATCCTCGCCTCCCTCCCCGAAGAGCTTCGGGCCGAGATCGCCGTCCGGATGGCCAACCTTGAAGAGATCTCCCCGGAGATCGTCAAGAGAATCGCCGGCGTCCTCGAACAAAAGCTCCAATCCGTCGGCTCCTACAAGATGGAGGAGTACGGCGGAGTCAAGGCCGTCGCCGATCTGCTCAACAGGATGGAGAGGCGCATAGCCAAGCAGGTTTTGGAGAACATCGAAGTGAGAAGTCCCGAACTGGCGGTCCAGGTGAGAGACCTGATGTTCGTCTTCGAGGACATTCTCCTCATCGATGACCGGGGAGTGGCCGAGATTCTCAAGCGGGTGGACAAGAAATCCCTTGCCATCGCGTTGAAAGGTTCTTCTGAGGAGCTGAAGGAGAAGTTCTACCGGAACATGTCCCAGAGGGCCGTCGAGATGATCAAGGAGGAGATGGAGTACATGGGCCCCATCAGAATCAAGGATGTGGAGAAGGCCCAACACGAGATCGTCGAGATCGTCCGGGAGCTGGAGGAGGAGGGAATCGTTTCGATCGGCGGCGCCGGAGGAGAGGAGTATGTCGTCTAAGGTCTACAAGGAGACTCCTGAAAAGAGCGTCTTTTGGCAACGGCTGCCCTATTCGGAACTGGAGAATCTCCTTGCCTCTCAAGATCTCGATCCGGAGAACAACTTCCCCGGCTCTGACCAGGAAGGCCCGGAAGACGAGGAGACCGCCCCGGTCGGGGGAAGCGACGCCGCTCAGTCCCTCCGTCTCGAAGAGGAGCAGAGACTCTGGGAGAGCCGTAAGAAGCTCTGGGAAGAAGAGGCTCTGCGCAAGGTTGACGAAGGTTACAAGGCCGGCTTCCAGAAGGGTTTGGCCGAGGCGAAGGCCTTGGGGGAGAAAGAGGCGGCCTCTCTGAGAGAGAACTTCGCCAACACCCTCAGGGAGCTCGAAGAAGTCAGGAAAAAGGTCTACGGAAGCGCCGAGAGAGAACTGTTGGCCATCATCCGGGAAGCGGTCAAGAAGATCGTCTCCGTAGAGATCAAGAACAGCGATGGCTTCATCCTCCAGACCGTTCAGGAAGCCATGCAAAACGCCTCGTCCAACAAGGAGATCACCATTCGGCTCCACCCCGAGGACTTCCGTTACCTCAAGGAGCACAACGCCGAACTGACTCAGAGAACGAGCGGCAAGAGCTTCACCCTTACCGAAGACGCCTCCTTGACCAGAGGCGGATGCGTTGTCGTCACCCCCGCCGGCGATGTTGACGCCAGGGTCGAGACCAAGCTCGAAGAGGTTCTCAAGGTATTGGAAGAGCCATGAAGATGGAGTATCTTCTCGAAAGGGTGCGCCACTCGCACCCCTTCCGCTACTACGGCAGCGTCGCCAAGGTGGCAGGGGTCATCGTCGAATCCGACGGCCCTCCCGCATCGGTGGGGGAACTCGTCCATATCTCCCTGAAGAACGGTCGGACCCTTCCCTGCGAAGTGGTCGGCTTCAGGGACAACCGGATCATCACCATGCCTCTGGAGGAGATGGCCGGAGTCTCTCTGGGCGACAGAGTCGAAGCCGCCAGGAGCTACCCCGCCGTCCCTGTGGGAGAGTCACTCCTGGGCCGCGTCGTGGACTCCCTGGGACGGCCTGTCGACAACCTGGGCCCCCTCTCCACAACCCTCTCCTACCCTCTCTACAAGCGTGCCCCGAAAGCCATGCGCCGAACCATGATCGACGAGAAGGTGGAGACCGGTGTCCGGGCCATAGACGGTTTCATCACCCTCGGAAAAGGGCAGAGAATCGGAATCTTCGCCGGCTCGGGCGTCGGAAAGAGCACCCTCATGGGGATGATCGCCCGTAACACCTCGGCTCAGATCAACGTCATCGTTCTGGTCGGTGAGCGGGGAAGGGAGGTGAAGGAGTTTATCGAGAGGGATCTCGGGAAGGAGGGGCTTAAGCGTTCCGTCATTGTCGTCTCCACCTCCGACGAACCGCCTCTGCTCAAACTCCGCGCCGCCTACGCCGGGACAGCGGTCGCCGAGTACTTCATGGAGCAGGGAATGGACGTTCTGCTCATGATGGACTCCCTCACGCGCTTCGCCTACTCCCAGAGGGAGGTCGGCCTCTCCGCCGGAGAGCCCCCCTCCACGAAAGGGTATACCCCCTCGGTCTTCTCGGCTCTGCCGAAGCTTCTCGAGCGGGCCGGCAACTTCGAGAAGAAGGGGAGCATCACGGGAATCTATACGGTTTTGGTCGAAGCCGATGACATCACCGAGCCGGTTGCCGACATCTCCCGTTCCATCCTGGACGGTCACATTGTCTTGAGCAGAGACCTGGCCCACCACAACCACTTCCCCTCTATCGACGTTCTCCAAAGCATCAGCCGTGTCATGAGCGCCGTCGTGGAGAAGAGACACCAGAGGTTGGCCGGTTCGATCCGAGAGCTTATGGCGGCCTACCGGGAAGCGGAAGACCTAATCAACATCGGGGCCTACGTGAAGGGGAGCAACCCCATGATCGACCGCTCCTTGGAGAAGATCGACGGGATCAACAAGATCCTGCGGCAGGCGGTCGACGAGAAGAGCGGCTACGAAGAGACTTACGAAAGGATGAAACTCCTCATGGGAGATGGCGATGAAACGCTTTGAGTTCTCCCTGCGCACCCTTCTCAAGTATAAGATCAACCTGGAGAAGAAGAGAAAAAGCCTCTGGGCCTTAGCCCGTCAGAAACGGTTTGAAGAGGAGAGGCTGTTGGAGGAGTACAAGGCCGAAGAGGCCTCCGCCAGGAAACGGATGGAGGAGTTTTCCCTGGGAGCGGTGGATCTGGAGATGCTCCGGAGCTTTCCCCCCTATGTTCGAAGGCTCCTGAACCTTCAAAGAGCCCAACAGTCGGCGGTGAAAGAGGCCTTGAAAGAGGAAGAAGAACGTTTTCAGGAGTGGATTCAGACCAGGAAGGAGAAGAAGGCCCTCGAGAACTACCGGGCCAAACTCTGGAAGGAGTACCTCCGGGAGCTCGACAAGAGCGAGCAGATTGAGATGGACGACATCTTCATCAACTCCGGAGGAGGGAGGAAGCATGAGAATACGAACCTATAAATCCCTTCCCCTTCTCCTGGCACCTCTGTTGATCCCTTTCTTCATCACCATCATCCTGACTCAGACACAAGGGCCTTCGGCGAAACCCGAAGAGAAGGACCAACCGACCGGGAAATCCCTTCAGGAAGAGAGAACCCGCCTCGAAGATTGGGAGAGAAGACTTCACGACCGGGAGCTCACACTCAAACTCTGGGAAGACCAAATTCAGAAGAGAATGGAGGAGTTGAAGAGGGAGAACCTGAAGCTTGCCGCCGGATGGGAGGAGCTCAGGAAGGGTGAGACGGCGAGAAGGGTGGATTCCAATATTCTCGGAATGCTCGAGAAGATGGACCCCACTCAGGCGGTCACCTACCTTCTCAACTACCACAAGACCGACAAGGAGATGTTCTTCTCCATCATCAAACAGTTCAAGAAGAGCTTCCGACAGAGCGTTGTCGATACCTTGACACCTCAGCATCCGGAGATCGTTATGGAGATCTTCGACCACTACGCACAGCTGGAAGGGCGGCGTCAGACCCTCTCGACCAAACCCGCCCCGCAGGGGACATCCCCCAAGGAGTGACCACCATGGCAAACCTTATCGATTCTTTGACCCCATCGGCCTCTACGCTTCAAGGAGCCGTGACGAACCAGAATACAACCGCCTCATCTAAGACGAAGGGAAAGGAGAAAGAGGAGAGCCCCTCGACTTCCCAGAAGAGCGAGAACAAAGTCGACGAGAAGACCTTCTTCGCCCTTCTCCTGCAGACAATCGTCGCCCCCCAGAAACAGAACGTCTCCCCCCAACTCGCGACAAAGGCAGGAACGGCTTCGGTCTCCAGCAATGTTTCGCGCCCCCAGGAGAAGTCTGCCAAGGGGCAGAACCAGAAGAGCGTTGAAACGACGAAGGTTCAGCACTTGGCGAATCCGATCGACCCCACGGCCAACGAGAAGCGTACCTCCTCTAACGTCAAGACCAATGCCGTCAAGTCGACAGCCTCCACCTCCGCCACGACACTCAAGACGAGCCAGTCCGCCAACCAGGCCAAGACCCTTTCGAAAGCAACAGCCCATTCGGCACAGGAGAAGAGCGAGCCCCTTAAGGCCGTCGTCTCTGAGAAGAGTGTCACCACATCACAGGTTGAGCAGGTCCTTATCAACCCTCAGAGCCGGGAGGTCCAAATCGTCCCCCTCTCCACCAAGGGGACAAACGCCTCCGCCTCCGCTTCCCGTGAGGCACCCGCCCAAACTCCGATCCTTAACGAAATCGTTGACCTTGTTCAGAACACGGAACCGTCCGGGCAGAAGGTCTTCCGCATCCACCTCGACCCTCCGGAGCTGGGAAAGCTCTACATCCAGCTCAGTTTCTCCTCGGACAAGAGGGTGGAAGTCAAGATGTACGCTCAGAACCCCGAAATCCAGAGCTCTTTGCTCCTGAACTCCGACCAATTGAAGAGCACCATCGACCAGCTGGGCTTCCGCTCGGAGATCCCTGTCATCGCCTCCTTCAGCGACATGCCCAAGGAGAGCAACGGAGAAGGGAAAGATTCCGGAGAGAACCGCGGCTCCAAGACCTCCTTCCGTATCGTGAGAACCGGTCAGGAAAAGGATTTGCACGACGAGTACACCGCTACCATGGAGACTCTCGCCGGCAGAATCGACTTAAGAGTCTGATCGCTTCCGCATAGAGGGTGTAAGGACAATAAAAAAAAGAGCGGATAGCAACACAAAGGGAGAATCCCTTTACCCCATAACGGGGCCGCGCTTCCGCTCTAAGACTTAAAGATAGGCCTCTTTCGTCGGTTGTCAAGGGAGATTCTTCTTCAAAGGAATCTTCCTCTCCGAACCCCTCAGTCCACTCTCCTCACCGGGCTGAAGGAAGAGGACCAGTGTCCCCCCTCTGTCCCTATAAAGATTCAACAACCTCGCCACAAGGGTGATCGAGAAGGGGTCCAAACCCTGATAGGGCTCATCGAGAAGGATGAGCGACGGTTCCCTCTCCAGGCTTCTAAGAAGGAGCAGACGCTGGAGTTCTCCCCGACTCGCCTCATGGGCCCTTCGCCGAAGAGTTTCTGGAGGAATCCCGACTCCCTCCAGAGAGCCCAGAAACCTCTCACGACTCCAGACAACCCCTCCCGCCTCGACAGCTTCGCGACATTGAACCTCCAGGGAAAGACGGGGATCCCAACGGGAGGGGCCTCCCGAGAAGATCCCCTGGACACTCCTTCTAAACTCCCTCTCGTCTCTTCGGAGCCACTCCTTGAGAGAGCGACCACGGTGGAAGATCCTCTCCGAAGGCGGCCCCTCCAGACCGAGTAGGGTTCGAAACAGGGTGCTCTTCCCGCTTCCTGAAGGCCCTTCGAAGAGGAGAGCCTCTCCGGGTAGACAATGGGCTCGAAGGTTTTCGAAGATCCGATGATCCCGGAAAGAGAAAGAAAAGTCCTGAATTTCCAGCATCTTGGCCCCTGGTACCCCATCTTAACGAAAGGCTCGGGAAAGAGCAAGAGGAGAGGCAGTTCGGGGTCTCTCCTTTATATGATAATATCTCACTAATATTATTTAATATCACTTGACATATGTTAAGAAGGGGGATATATTAGAGTATCCAATACTCAAGGAGGTCGACAATGAACGAAAGGACCATGAAGCTTTTAAGCACAGACCCTATGGAGCTGTTCTTCAACGACTTTTCCTCCCGCACCGGTGAGCAAGCCGCGAAGAACTGGCAACCGGCGACGGATATCTGGGAGACCCCGGAGAACTTCATGCTCCGAGCCGAGCTTCCGGGCTTCAAGAGAGAGGAGATTTCCCTAGAGGTGAAGGAGAACCTCCTGACTATCGGCGGCGAGAGGAAAGAGGAGTTCGACCAGGAACAGGTCCATTGCTTTCGAAGGGAGAGCTTTCGGGGCTCCTTCCAACGGGCCTACCTTCTCCCCAACAACATCGACACCTCTAGAATCAAGGCCACCATGGAGAAGGGGGTCCTGGAGATCACCCTTCCCAAGAGTGAGCGCGCTAAGGCAAAGAGAATCGAGATTGGAGACTAAGAAAGGTTTTTATGAGAGAATGAAAAAAGGAGGAGAACAATGAACATCAACCCTTGGAGACCCATGAACAACCTTATGACACTTACGGATCGTCTCAACCGTCTCTTGGACGAGGGCTTCTTAGGCGATTACGATGACGAGAAATGGGGTCTCACGCGGTGGCAACCCTCCACGGACATCTACGAGACCAAGGAAGGTTACCGCTTCAACGTGGAGCTTCCGGGCTTCGACAAAGAGGACGTCTCCGTTGAGCTCAAGGACAACACCCTGTTGATCCGGGGCGAAAAGAAGATGGACGACAAGATCACGAAAGAGAATTACCACCGGATAGAACGCTTCTACGGGAGCTTCCAGAGGAGTTTCATCCTCCCTCAGAACGCCGAGGGAGACAAAGTAGAGGCCAAGATGGTCAACGGAGTCTTGGAGATCACCGTTCCTAAGAGTGAACAGGCTAAGGCCAAATCTATAGCCGTCACCGTCAAGTGACGTTTCTAGGGACTGGGGGAGGAGGGCTCTCCTTCCCCGGCCTCCCCTCTCTTGCCAGAAGGAGGGAAACCTCCTCGACAACGCTCCCGGAAGGATCCCCCACACCGTCGTAAGCCCTCTTGATCTCTTCGAAGGCTTTGACCTGAGCCTCTGCCCTTGAAGGGTCCTTCAAGAGTTCCAGGGCCAATCCGGCGAGTCTCTCCCCCGTAAAATCACCCTGAATCACCTCCGGAACAACCCTCTTACCCAAGAGTAAGTTGACGATGGAGATGGATCTGACCTTCAGGAGGATTCTCCCCAAGAGGTAGGTGGGTGTTGAGACCCTGTAAAACACAACCATAGGACGTCCCATGAGGGCGATCTCCAGGTTTGCCGTTCCGCTGGAGGCAAGGACAAGGTCCGCTCTCTCCATGAGGGGATACTTCGGGCCTGAGGAGAGGGTGACGCCCGCTATCCGGAAAGGCGCAAAGAGGCTCTCTGAAAGGTAAGGGGCTTGAAGGAGGGTAAAACGCACCTCTTCGCCAAGGCTCTCCTCAAGGGCCGTCACAGCCTTCAAGAGGGGATCAGTGTGCCTCTTCAGTTCGGAGATGCGGCTTCCCGGAAGGAGGAGAACCTCCTTCACCCGGCGTCCGTTCCCCTCCCCGCCCTCTCCCCTGACCTCCGTCAGCAGAGGGTGACCGATGAAACGACAGGGGACCCCCGCTTCCCTCAGAATCTTCTCTTCGAAGGGGTAGAGGAGAAGAACCTTCTCGGCGACTCTTCGTAGGGTCTTCACCCTCCCGTAACGCCAGGCCCAGACCGTGGGGGAGACGTAGATCAGGACGGGAATCCCCATGGCTTTGAGCCCCTTGGCCAGGGGAAGGTTGAAGTCCGGCGAATCGATCAAGAGTGCCGCCGAGGGCCGTCGAAGGGCTGCCTCTTTCAAGATCTTTCTCTTCAGGGCGAAGATTCTTGGAATCCCCCGGAGAATCTCCCATAACCCCAGAAGGGAGAGTTCCGCCACCCTACCGACAGCCTCCATCCCCTGGGAGGAGGTCCTCTCCCCTCCGATCCCCCAGAAGGAAACCTCTTCGCCACCCCTTTTCTTCCAAGCCTTTAAGAAGAGTTCGGCGTAAAGCTCACCGGAACTCTCGCCGACGACAACGAGGATATTTCTCACTGGCGCCCTTACTCTCTTTTGAAATCGGGAATCTTCTCGCCGATTCCGAGGGCGAAGAGCCATTCATGAGATTTCTCCCGCCCCTTGTAGATCCTGAAGGACTTCCTCTTGACAGGACTGGCGACACCGACCATGGGGTACCTATCCTTCACAGTTAGCCATTTGTCGTAGGAGAAGACCAGGTAGCTCTTCTTTCCCTCCTTCTGGACGGGATCGTAGGTAACGATGTCCCAGACTCCGTCCTCGGAAAAGGGTTCCCTGTAGAGTCGCCTCAAACAACGCTCCTGAACAAGCTCCTTGAAATCCTTGGGCGCAGCGCCGGGTTTCTTTCGGCTGTAGAGGTCAAGGGCCAGCCTGTACTGGTCGCCTCGGAAGATCAGTTCCTCCTCCCTCTCCCGCTCCATCTGGGTCGCCAGGGGTTGGATGGCCGTCAGAAGCCCTATGGAGAGACAGAGGACGGCGAAGATGGCCATGATATAGAGGAAACCCCGGTTCCTTCTCATCCCCTCCCCCTGGAGGGCCTGCGTCGCCCCCTCAAATCGCTGAGGAGTCTTAAGGTCTCAAAGCGGTCGATCCGTACCCTTCCCGAGAGCTCTTCACCCCTGGACCATTCGACCAGGGAGCCCCGGTGGAGCTCGTCGAGGGAGGCGTTGGCTTCGGACCTCTCCTTCTCAAGCCTCTCCACTTCCAAACGGCCTTCAGGAGCGCAGAAGAAGGCTCTTCCCTTCCCCTTCTCACCGATATAGGGGCTGACGGAGAAGAGAAACTCCTCCCCCTCCGCTCCCTTCATCACCACCAGAGAAGCGAACTTGAGAAACTTGATATAGAACCTGAGCCGGCTGTTGATCTCCTCCACCAGGGGCGGGGGAGTCCAGGGAAGTTGAGAGAAACAGACAGATTCCACGTCCCTGGTCAGCTCCAAGAGCGGGCAGGGGCCGCCGCTACGGCAAGGGAAGAGGGTCCCGTACCCCTCCCTCGCGAATTGCCTTCTCATACGGTCGATCAAGACCAGAACGTCTCGATCCGGGGCATCCAGGAAGATGTAGACGGCCTGGGAAGACTCATGACGCTTCAGTTCCCGAAGAATGCCGAAGATTCCCTCGCCCACCTCCTTGAGGGTATAGGAGAAGAGGTAGATGTCGATCGGCCCCGCTAGAGAGGAGAGCGAATGGGCCCTGATCTTAGGATCCCCGTCGATACTCCTGAGGAGCTCCCACCCCTCCCTCTGTTTGTCAACGTAGACGATCTCGTTAACCCTCTCCTGAAGAGAATCCCGCAGGGCCAGCGTCGAGTTTCCCGGTCCTCCCCCGAAATCGAGGACCCTAAGGTCCCTCTTCCCCTCCCAGAGATCCGGGAAAAGGGAGAGAATAGCCGAGGCCTTCAGGTAGTTCTGAGGAAAGAAGAAGAAGCTGTAGGCCCTGAGAATCTCAGAACGGGAGAAATAGACTGGATCGACCCTCTTTCGAAGGAAGAGGTCGGAGAGCTCTTTGACCTCGTTGACATAGGTTCCTAAGCGGGAGGGATCGTAGGACCATACCCTCCGAAAGGCTTCATCGTAACGAAGGGGAAAGGAGATCGCCACAACTCTCAGGGCTCCCGGCCGTAGGTGTCCCAGAGTCTCCCCCAGGGACTCTCCTTACGCCATTTTTCGAAGACTCTTCTCCCCTTCAGGGGCCACCAGATTCGATCGTGGTAGTTGTCCGAAGCCATGACGAAGAGATAGACCAGAGGGGTATGGAAGAAGAGCTTCTGCACACCCTTCAAGGGTCCGAACCAGAGGATGTCCCCCACCCGGCTGGCGAAATTATCGCCCACATGGAAGCGCAGGTTAACCCCAGAGAGGTCCTCTCCGACAACCTCGATCTCCGAGGGATCGCCGACACCCAACCCCTCCTCGTGGGCCATACGGATATAATCGATCTTGAGGGGATCGAAGCCCATGAGCTTGGCCGCCACGGCATCGATGGCCGTCTGATCTGCGGAGGCGAGGATGTAGTCCGTCTTGACAGGTTCCAGGGTCCGGGGACCGGGCCCGTTGCCGGCGGTGGTTCCATCCATGACCGCGAAGAGGCCCGAGTGGATCTCCTTCTGAACCGAGAGGAGATCGACGAGGGTGGCATGAATCCAAGAGTGGGTGTAGTGACGCTTCACGTTGAGGAGCCCACCGAAGGCGTTTTTCATGGCCCCGGTGGTATCGGTGTAGATGTGACACTTCACAGTAGGAAGGTGGACGATGTTCTTGCCGAAGAAGTAGTCCGGCAACATAAGTCCTTCGGGAAAGATTCTCGGCAAAACCTTCAAGGCCCTCTTGGGTTTATACTCCACCCACTTCATATCCTCGGGCAGGAAGTTGTACTTGACGGGAATCGAATATTTCTCGTAGACCGTATCGAACTTGTTGAGGTGTTCCCCTTTCTTGGGACGGGTCACCACGGTTTTGTTCTCCACCGCCACAAGCTCTTGGAATCCCTGCTTTCGCAGGGAGAGAACCGTTCCCTCCAACTGCCAGGGGGTCGTGTTGGCCGAAGGCATGGGAAGGTGCCAGGAGATGTTATCCTTGAGAATCGTCGCGGCACCGGGGTCAAGAGCCTCTCTGACACCGGCCATCCTCAACAGCCTGTCGTAATCCTCAAGCACCGTTTCAGGACGGCTCTTCAAAACGGCAACAACCGGTTTCGCCATGGTCTCTCCCCTCTGGATCCTCTTCAG
>JAMOAD010000015.1 GCA_023621955.1 Acidobacteriota bacterium | reverse complement strand
CCGTCACAGAACTTGACGACATACTTTCCCTTAGGCTCCAAGGCGAAGTGGGCAAAGAAAGTGGCAACCCCGAAGACTTTGGCGGGGCTGAGCTTCAACGAGGTGGCGACGTAGGTCAAAACCTCCTCGGGAAGGTAACGGTACTCGGCCTGAACTTCCTGGAGAATAGGGATAAGTTTGGAAGCCTGACGACCGTGGCGGTCGAGAATCTCGCAAACTTTCTCGAACCTCCGAAAGTGAAGGGCGTTGCTGGGAGAAAGAGATGACATATGATGCCTCCTTATTTATGAAGGTCCTGGAGTTCGGTGGCGCCCATTTTTTTAATGAGAATCGCCAGGGAAGCCACCATATCCTCCTGATGAACATAGACGTCTTGGGGAACGTTAAGGGCCGCGGGAGCGAAGTTCCATATCCCTTTGATGCCCGCTTCGACCATGAGGTCGGCGACCTGTTGGGCATTCTGGGAGGGGACTGTCAAGAGACCAAGTTTCACGTGCATCCGTTTGACGAGATCGACCAGCTTCGTCACGGGAAGGATCTCCTTCCCCCGGATGGTTGTTCCTATCTTCTTGGGGTCGTTATCGAAGGCGACGACGATATCGAAGCGACAGTTCAGAAACCCCTCGTATCCGAGGAGAGAGGAACCCAGGGCTCCGCATCCAACGAGGATTCCCTCGCCCAGCGTCTTCCAGCCCAGGAAGGTTTCGATCCCCTCAAGAAGCTCGGAAATATTGAACCCGTTCTTCGGTTTTCCGGCGACTCCCGTGGAGGCCAAATCTTTTCTGACCTGTACAGGATCGAGGTTCAGAGTGTCGGCTATGGTTTGGGAAGAGACATATTCCTCTCCGTTCTGCTTCAGGAGAGTGAGAAGATGGTGGTAGGTCGGAAGCCTGCGGAGCAAAGGCACTGGGACTTTTTCGATAACATCGTTTCTCATGTTCGCCTCCTCGTATCGATTAAACCATATCAATAATACTATATCGATACAAAAAGGTCAAGCTTGAAGGCGTTTAACAGAAGCCCTTCTACCTGTTTTCGCCGAAAGGCTCCATGACGCGGTCAAGCAACCCCTGAACCTTCGAAAGGAGAACCCCATAGTTGGTGATCTCCACCCCCCTTCTGCGACACTCTTCGATCCGGCGCAACATCTCCCGACGGGTCAGCATACACCCGCCGCATTGGACGACCAGGGAGTACTCCTCCAAACTCTCCGGGAAATCCATACCCTGAGCGAAATCGAAACGGAGGGAGAGGCCCGTGTACTGCCGAATCCACCTGGGAATCTTCACCCTCCCGATGTCGTCCGCCTGTTGGTGGTGGGAGCAGGCCTCGGCGATAAGGACGGCGTCGCCGCTCTTCAACCTGTCCAGAACCTCCGCCCCCTTAGCGAAGGCGGAGAGCTCCCCCTTGTAGCGGGCCATAAGGATCGAGAAGGTAGTCATCTTCACGCTTTCCGGCAGGTCCCCCGCCACCTTCAGGACCGCTTGGGAATCGGTGATGACCAAGGAAATCTCCTCCCCTAGACTCTCAACAACCCTCTCCAGTTCCCTCTCCTTGACCACAACGGCCAAGGCGTCCTGGTCGAGGAGATCTCTCAGAACCTGCACCTGGGGGAGAATCAGCCTCCCCTTCGGGGCGGCCAGATCGATGGGAACGACCAGGACAACCCATTGACCCGCCTCGACGAGATCCCCTACCAGAGGATTTTCCCGGACGTACTCGGAGGGAACCAGGGAGACCATGGCCTCCTTGACCTCTCGGACCCCCCTCCCCTCCAGGGCCGAGACCCTCAGGCAGGTGATTCCGTTGGCCCTGCAGAACTCCTCGGCTTCCGCCGGAGGAAGCGCAATGTCCCCCTTGTTGAAGGCCACAAGGACCGGTATCTTACGACTCTTCAAGTCCGCCAGGAGTCTCCGGTCTCCATCGCTCAGCCCGGTCTGGTCGGCGACGAAGAGGGTGATGTCCGACCTCCAGAGAACCTTGAGACTCCGCTTGACCCTCTCCGCCCCCAAGGAGGAGAGATCGTCCAGGCCGGCGGTGTCCACGAAGGTCACCGGTCCCAGGGGGAGAAGTTCATAGCTCTTGTCCACAGGATCGGTGGTCGTCCCCGGTTCCGGAGAGACGATGGAGATCTCTTGCCCGGTGAGGGCGTTGATCAGTGAAGACTTGCCGGTGTTCGTTCTTCCCGCCAAGGCGATGATGAGCCTCTCGCCCCGAGGCGCAGTCGTGTTCATCTCTCCTCCGTGAAACCCAGCCTCGTGAGGTTCTCGGGAGAGGTCAGATCCCTCCACTCCTCTTCGCTCACAAGTCCCAGGGCGACGACACGCTCCCCTACCGTCTCCCCCCTCTCCTCCGCCTCTTTGAGAACCTTCTCCACCCCATGGTACCCCAGTTTGGGAAGAAGAAGGTAGGCCAACGTGCGACTCTTCTCCAGAAGCTCACGGCACCGTTTCCCGTCGAAGACCATCCCCTCCACGCAAAGTGTCCTCAGAGTCTTGCACCCACGGGAGAGGATCTCGAGAGATTCCAGAAGGGTGAAGGCGATCAGCGGGAGGTAGGGGTTGAGTTCCAGCTGTCCCAGAGAGGCCGCGGCGGTGATGACCTGATCGTTTCCCATGACCCGGAGGGCGACCTGGCCCACCGCCTCGGGGATGACCGGGTTGACCTTGCCCGGCATCACCGTGGACCCGGGCTGGCGCTGGGGCAGAAGAAGCTCCCCCAACCCTCCCTGGGGGCCGCTGGCAAGGAGCCTCATGTCGGAGGTGATCTTCAGGAGGTTGGAGCCTAGGGTCTTGAGAATCCCGGAAACCTCGACGAAGGGGTCCAGGTTCTGGGTCGCCTCGACAAGGTTTTCGGAGCGGGAGAGGTTGAGACCGGTAAGCTCCTTGAGGCGGAGAGAGACCCTGAAGATATACTCCCTGGGAGCCCCCAACCCTGTCCCGACTGCGGTTCCCCCGAGGTTGACCGTCTTGAGCCGCTCCCGACACTTAAAAATCCGCCACCTGTCCCTGGCAAAGGCCTCCGCCCAGGCGGCGATCTCCAACCCCGTGGTCAGGGGAACCGCGTCCTGGAGTTGGGTCCTTCCCAACTTGACCACACCGGCTTCCCGGGTCTCGACCCTCTGCAAAGCCTCCTGCAACCCCGCGATCTCACTCTCCAACTCCTTGAGTCGGAAGAGGGAAGCCACTCTGAGGGCTGTCGGGTAGACATCGTTGGTGGACTGGTGAAGGTTCACCTCCTCCAGGGGAGAGACCGGTGCCCCGAGAAGGGCTTCGGCCCGCCGGGCCAAGACCTCGTTGACGTTCATGTGGGTCGAGGTCCCCGCCCCTCCTTGGAAAGGGTCGACCACGAAGT
>JAMOAD010000139.1 GCA_023621955.1 Acidobacteriota bacterium | reverse complement strand
TTGTTCGAAATAGTAAGAAAACTTTTCCTCTGCGAGCTTGACAGAGACACCCATAGTTTTGTACAATGTATCATTCTCCAAAGAGGTGTTGAGTTTGATTCATCCTTTGAAAAAGCGTTGGATAACCGCCATGGTCGCCGCCGGGGTCTTCCTGGTGGGAATGGTCTTCATGGCCTGGAAATACTACCACCAGAAGAGGGAACTGGAGAGCGTGAAGGCACGGCTCTTGGAGGTTCAACCGGCCATGGGGGAGAAGGAACTCCACCTCGTGACCCTCCGCTTCAAGGAGAACCTCTTCCGTCGTCGGGACCCCCTCTTTTCCCATATCCTCGATGTGGTTGTCGAGAAGAGCGATAAGTACGGCTTCGACCCCTCTCTGATCATGGCTCTGATCACCGTAGAGAGCGGCTTCAAACCGCGCGCCCACTCCACTAACGGCGCCTACGGGCTGATGCAGGTCCACTATGCGGTTTGGAAGGATCGGTTGGACATCGACTTCAAGAGAATCTACGAAGTGGATTACAACGTCGAGCTGGGGATGAAGATTCTCAAGCACTACATGGATATGAGCGGAGGGAACCTTGCCAAGGCTCTTTCTCTCTATAACTCCGGCTATAAAGGTGCTGGAATAGGCTTCGGCCGCCGGGTCGTCGTCCTGGCGAAGAGTTTTTCGGCGCTCAAAAGACCTCTCCCGTTGCTCTCCATGGCTAAAACCGGTACAATGGTTCCAAATGAAGGTACGTTTAGCGGGTTTCAACGTAGATTGGGAGATTCTCAAAGAGAGTGGGCTCGCCCCTGAGAGCCTGACTCCGGAAACCTTCTCGGCCGCCTACGCCCGAATCAGCCGTAGTCCCGACGAGGTGAGCGAGCTGAGGCGGCAGGCCTGCGCCGATGTCGCCAAGGCCAGGCGTTCCAACGAGAAGATCATCTTCTCCATGGGCCATCACTCCGTAGCGGAGCATTCGGTTTTCAATTTCGACCTTATGGAGGTCTCCCGGCTTCTTCTGGAGGAGGTTGAAAGCCTCCGGCTCGCCTCTTTCACGGAGAAGTCTCAGAGGTATGTCACCCTTCGGGGGGACTACACGGTTCCCAAGGAGTTCTCTCCAGAGGATCGGGAGGCTTACCGCCTGGTCGTGGAAGAGCTTAACGGCTTCTACCTTACCGCCTGTGAGAGGCTGAAGCCTCTCTTCGCCGACCTTCCCCGGGCCGAAGAGAGGGCGAAGGAGGATGCCCGCTACATCCTTCCCTTAGGGACTCAGGGCCAACTGGGCATGACGCTGAACGCCCGCAACCTTGAGCATCTCTTCCGAAAGCTTAAGAGGAGCCCCCTGAGGGAGGCTCAGGATCTGGCGGAAGAGCTCTGGAAGCTTGTCCGAACCATCGCTCCCTCCATTCTTCTCTTCAACGACCCTTCCCCCTTCGATAAGAACCTTTGGGAGCGGTTGGAGAACCATCTGCCGAAGAGAGAGGAAGGAGTCGGACTCACCGAGGAGTTCTCCATCATCGGGGCGACCTCGGGGGGGGATGAGCTGATTCTCTCCCTGCTGGCGGCCTCAAGGAGCGGAGCCCCGGTCAAGCATCTGATCGGTTGGGCGACATCCTTGGACGGCGAGGAGAAGCGGGAGGTCTACGACGACCTCTTTCGGGAGATGGCCTTCTTCGATACGCCTCCTCGGGAGTTCGAGGCCGTGGACCTCACCTTCCAGGCCGTCGTGAGCGCCTCCAACTTCGCACAGCTGAAGCGTCACCGTTTGGCAACCCTCTTAGCCTCCTCCTACGATCTCTCCCTGGGAGTGACGGTTCCTCCCTCCTTGGCCGAGGTTGGCTTGGAAGGGGAGTTCAGAGGTTTGATCGCCAAGGCCGAAGAGCTCTATGAGAGGCTGGCCACCCGTTACGGTGAAGCCGGAGAGTACCTCTTGACTAACTCCCACAGGCGAAGGGTTGTGGTCAAGATGAACCTGAGGGAACTCTACCATTTCGTGCGTCTTCGTTCGGACTCACACGCCCAGTGGGATATCCGAGCCCTCTCCCAAAGGCTGGAGGCTCTGGCCAAGAGGCTCTTCCCCTTGGCTGCCTCTCGGCTGTGCGGGAAAGACACCTTCCCCACTGGTCCCGGAGAGAGGCCAGGGTCCCCTGAGGGAGGCGCATGAAGGGACGGGCGATTTTTCCGGCCCTGCTCCTGGTGTTCCTCCTCTTCCCCTCCTGTGTAAAACGTCCATCCCTTGAGACTCTCCCTTCCCCCAAGGAAGAGGAGCCCCTCCTTGTCCCTCCTGCCCAACAGGAGGACTCTTACGTTCAGGAGGAGAGGAGCGTGGGAGCCGCCACCACGGCTCCGGATCCGCAGAGAGGGGAGTCCCGTTTGTTTTCCAGCCCGAGCCTGCTTTCGGAGAAGACCTCTCCACTCTTCTACCAAGAGGGTGTGGCCTCCTGGTACGGCCACGATTTCCACGGCAAGAGGACCTCTTCGGGGGAACGGTACGATATGGACGCCTTGACCGCCGCCCACCCAACCCTTCCTCTGGGGACCCAGGTGGAGGTTGTGAACCTGGAGAACGGCAAGGCGGTCAAGGTGACGGTGAACGATCGGGGGCCCTTTAAGAAGGGGAGAATCGTGGACCTCTCCAGGGAGGCGGCCAAGAGGCTGGACATGATCGGTCCTGGAACGGCCAAAGTGGCGGTCAAGGCCTTTGCTCTCCCAGGGGAGGGGAGTGTTCTTAGGACACCGCCCCCTCCGGTTCTTCCTGAGAGGATGGACGTGAGAATTCTCTACAGGCTCCAGGTTGGAGCCTTCTCGGTTCGGGAGTACGCCATGGAGAGGTTGGAGAAGTTGAAGGGCCTCTTCCCTGAAGACCCTTTCCAGATGGTCGTTGAGGGGCCCTACTTCAAAATCGTTGCCGATTCTCCTCAAGAGACACTCCTGAACGACTTGAAGAGACGCCTTGCCTCCAGGGGCTTCGGATCCTACATACGGAGCCGCTTCGCTCAAGAGTGAACCCTTCCGGCCCCCCCGGTTTTTGGAGAGACCCAAGGGAGGGGGAGAGAAGGTAAAAAAAAAGCCCCGACTCCGAAGAGCCGGGGCCTGAGAGGGGCAAACCCCTCCTTTATCTCTTGTTAGCCAATCTCTTGCGTGTATAGGGGATCAGCCCGCCCGCGTCGACAATGGCCTGTCGCGCCGGAGGAAGGGGGAGACGGGGGAAACTCTTTCCCGTGGTCTTGTTGATGACCTCTCCCTCGCCGATCTCCAGATCATCCCCCTCGGATGCCTCCAAAGAGGGGCATATGACGGTCTTCAGTCCGAGGTTGATGCTGTTTTGAAAGAAGATCCTGGCGAAGTGCTTGGCCACGACGGTGAGGTTGTGTCCGACCAGGGTGGAGACGGCCTGT